>NZ_QNRN01000010.1:0-120215 GCF_003315125.1 Bacillus sp. DB-2
TGAACTTTCTCCGATCCCAATTTTCTCTCATTATACAAGAAATACCCTATAGAATAGACTTTTTTTTCAGTGTCTATTCTATAGGGTACATTTTATTTTGCCTTGCACTCTTTTTCAAATAGTGCATTTTTGCACCTACTTTTAGTATACCTTATAATTCCCATAAAACAAATAAGATTAAACGAAATTTGCTACTATATTTTCATAAAAGGATTCGAGTCAGAAAACTAATACTAGTAAGTTCACTTGCGAAAAATTTATGTTCTTTCACAAGTAATAAAACGTCATACTTTCTTAGGATTCTACAGATAGAATAGAGTATTTTAAAATTTAAGATGAAAATTTTTTTGGTGGCTCAATAGCATGATACCTCTTGAAGTACACTAGGAAAGAGCCTCGAGGTAACACAATAAAAACCGTAGAAATAATTTATTTCTACGGTTTTTTACTTACCCACGCTCTTTTTTATTATTTTACCAAAATATAGTACTAATCTTTCATTTGGTCCAATTTAAATAGATTACATGTACCTCATCTTATTACACTGGCCGCGACCTCCGGTACTTGTGGTTCTTTCAACATAAGTACGCTAGGATCGAAAGTCCAATCTCCCATAGGTGGGGCATACGAATTGAAAGAGCTTATGCACTTCTTCCACTCTGGTGTATTTTTCATCGCTTCTTTTTCCCCATCTTTAATGCTAACCCATTCACCAGTCGCTCTTATTTTTTTAGCTTCTGGATCAATATGCTTATTTAGTTTATCATCTCGTACCAACACATAGTTTCCTTCCGCATCTATATAATGACTTAAATGCGTCGGCAATCGATCTGAAAAACTAGACCCACCAAGAGGCATTCTATTAGAATATTGAGTCGCTTTCAAATGTTTAAAATCTAGTTTTACATAATAAGATTGTCGGTATCGTTCGTTTGACGCACCCAAATTATCACTCATTCGGAAAAGAATCTCATCATCAAATCTTTGTATATTTCTTCCCGCTATAAAGTCATCGAAGTATTTCGTAAGAAACATACTTTTTCCTCTAAAATCATCGACGGGCGCATCTGACTTTGTGAATTCTATAGAATGTTCAAAGTTAATCCCATTCCATTTCGATCCATATAAATAAAACGGTGTAACCTGATTCGTTTTTAAGTTAATAATATATATAGTTGGGGCATGAGAATAATAAGCATCTGCATACGTAAACACATATTCATACTCCTCATTACTTAGCCACTTTAAAGGGTAAAATTTCATGTTTTGTAATCCCGGTGCAGCATAATAACCCTTCATATTTTTATATGAATCCAGTAGAATATCTTCTCCTGTTTTCTTATTCTTCATCATAACGTTGAAATCTGTATCGTTTAATTTATCCACTTTAAAGTCATAGTCTTTTGGTTGCTCCGGCTTAACATTCCCATCGCCTTCTGGCTCTTCTGGTTCTTCCTGCTTAATCATACTAGGATGAAAATTCCATTCTCCTGCAGGTGGCGCATAAGAATTGAAAGAGCTTATGCACTTCTTCCACTCTGGTGTATTTTTTATCGCTTCTTTTTCCGCATCTTTAATGCTAACCCATTTACCAGTCGCTCTTATTTTTTTAGCTTCTGGATCAATATGCTTATTTAGTTTATCATCTCGTACCAACACATAGTTTCCTTCTGCATCCATATAATGACTTAAATGCGTCGGCAATCGATCTGAAAAACTAGACCCACCAAGAGGCATTCTATTAGAATATTGAGTCGCTTTCAAATGTTTAAAATCTAGTTTTACATAATAAGATTGTCGGTATCGTTCGTTTGACGCACCCAAATTATCACTCATACGGAAAAGAATCTCATCATCAAATCTTTGTATATTTCTTCCCGCTATAAAGTCATCGAAGTATTTCGTAAGAAACATACTTTGTCCTCTAAAATCATTGACGGGCGCATCTGAATTTGTGAATTCTATAGAATGTTCAAAGTTAATCCCATTCCATTTCGATCCGTATAAATAAAACGGCGTAACCTGATTCGTTTTTAAGTTAACAATATATATAGTTGGGGCATGAGAATAATGTGAATCTGCATACGTAAACACATATTCATACTCCTCATTACTTAACCACTTTAAAGGGTAAAATTTCATGTTTTGTAATCCCGGCGCAGCATAGAAACCCTTCATATTTTTATATGAATCCAGTAGAATATCTTCTCCAGTGTTCTTATTCTTCATCATAACATTGAAATCTGTATTGTTTAATTTATCTACCTTAAAATCATAGTCTTTTGGCTCTTCCGGCTTAATCATACTAGGATGGAAATTCCATTCTCCTGTTGGTGGCGCATAAGAATCGAAAGAACTCATACACTTTTTCCACTCTGGTGTATTTTTCATCGCTTCTTTTTCTGCATCTTTAATGCTAACCCATTCACCAGTCGCTCTTATTTTTTTAGATTCCGGATCAATATGCTTATTTAGTTTATCATCTCGTACCAACACATAGTTTCCTTCTGCATCCATATAATGGCTTAAATGCGTCGGCAATCGATCTGAAAAACTAGACCCACCAAGAGGCATTCTATTAGAATATTGAGTCGCTTTTAAATGTTTAAAATCTAGTTTTACATAATAAGATTGTCGGTATCGTTCGTTTGACGCACCCAAATTATCACTCATTCGGAAAAGAATCTCATCATCAAATCTTTGTATATTTCTTCCCGCTATAAAGTCATCGAAGTATTTCTTAAGAAACATACTTTGTCCTCTAAAATCATTGACAGGCGCATCTGAATTTGTGAATTCTATAGAATGTTCAAAGTTAATCCCATTCCATTTCGATCCATATAAATAAAACGGTGTAACCTGATTCGTTTTTAAATTAACAATATATATAGTTGGGGCATGAGAATAATAAGCATCTGCATACGTAAACACATATTCATAGTCTTCATTACTTAGCCACTTTAAAGGGTGAAATTTCATGTTTTGTAATCCCGGTGCAGCATAGGAACCCTTCATATTTTTATACGATTCTAGCTGTATATCTTCTCCGGTATTCTTATTCTTCATCATTACGTTATAATCTGTATCGTTTAATTTATCTACTCTAAATTCATAGTTGTCTGCTACATGCGTATCTGTTTTAGGCGATGCTTCCTGTGTTATTTTTTGATTTTCATCTACATTTACACTATCCTTCTTTTCTAATGTCTCTGCAAAAATATCTCTGGGTGTATATAACAATGCCCCAACAATTAATACAGCTCCAAATAAGAAACTTAAAATGAACCTATTCTTCATAATTTTCCTCCAACTTTAAAATTTCAAGTGAATTACCATTTGACCGAAGTTTTCAAATAATGTTATTAAAAAACTTCCTCTCCGCGCGCAAATATACTTTTCTTAGAATTCAGATTTCATTCTAATAACTCCCGTATTCTATTAAATCACCCCCTTTCAAATAGTGTATTTTTCTTATACTGTCTACCTTAAACACTCTTTTAGTCGCTCCTTAGCTATCTTTCGTTCATGGTCCTCACGAGTACCAAAGACAACCTTGAGGGATACAAACTCTAAAACTCATAGCTACGCTCCTCCATCTATATGCTTTCGTGTATACCAATCATCTTTTCTTTTAATGATTTGAAACTTATTGTGTTTATAAAGAGAAACTATAGATTCCTTTATATACAGACTTCTTTAAAAATTTTATTGAAAACCCTTGAATTATATAATATTTTTTTATACAAATAAATAAATATAATCAGAATATGCACAATTGCATATTCTGATTATCAATAGGGAAAATACTTTTATAAGGAGTAAGAATCCTGTATGTAAAAAGTCTAGAAAAATAATTAACAAATTCGTTCACGTATATTTAATTATTACTAATCCGCTATTTAAAACCTTCCCTTGAACACTCCTTTAGTTGTTCCATAGCAATTTTTTGGGCTCTGGGGCAAAAATTTAATGTAGGTGAAAAAGTTAAAGTGCATATGGCGAACGCTGAAAGAAGTAATGAGTGGTCGATAACAGATGAGATTGAAAAAGTTAATGATTCTCAAACATTAACTGATGATCGATGGGTTTGGTCTTAATATAAAACTGTATTTTTTCTCTTATTGAAAAGAATTATTTGTTTTGGTTAATTTCTTCTGTTAGTAATATGAAGAATTGAAATATTATCCAACCAACTAAATGTATAAACCTTTTAATCGAAAAGAACTTGTAGATAAAACTACAAGTTCTTTTTAATTTTCCAAACGTTAAGGAGAAGTAAACGAACATTCAAAACTTCATATTTATAGACCAATTTGTTCAAAATTGATAGTATATTCTATAACAATATTGGTTCTTTAATGGTTGGTAAAAACTCGATACTCATGGCATAATTTAATAACAAATTGATATACTCTTGATTTGGTTCTAAACAATGTACATTCTTCAAATATCCTTGCGTATACAAACAAGATGGTATAGCTACTGATAGCTCTTCTACAGATTCTAATAAAGGCATTATAAGCTCTAAAGCTTTCTGTTCATCAGTAGTTAGATTAGTATTAAAAAACTTCTCTATATACTTTTCTTGCTTCATTAACATGATATCGTATCCAAAAACTTGTAAACAATTAATAAATTGTTCCCATTTAAGCTGAGTTGGATTACAAATATGCATGGTTTTATTTACTGTGTTGGCCTTATAAGATAGTTCAGTAATGGCTAAACTTCCATAGTCCACAGGCGTTAAATCTACATACGTATTGATTTCAGGTGCTATGTTAGATAAGCATATCCCTTTCAATAATCTATAAAAGGCGTTTTCATTAATATTGAATTGAAATTTACCCGTTTTAGAGTTACCCACTAAATTCCCCACACGGTATATCGTAGCACGAACTCCTTTTCCCATTGCCTCCCTGACCATTTTTTCACCTTGAAACTTACTTTCTAAGTACACATTATCTAAATTTTGTCCTCTATCAAAATTAGACTCAAAGAATTTAAATTCTTTTGGATCGCTTTCAGCCTGTCCTACCACACTTAAAGTCGATATATAATGAAAGCGTGCATTTGTATTCTTAGCTAATTCCAATAAGTATTTTGTAGACTGAACATTTACCTTTTGAAAATGCTCACGTTCTCCATAGTGTCTAACTTCTCCACCACAATGTATTATCGACTCTACGTTACTCTTTAAACAATTGACTTTATTTGAATCCAGACCTAGATTTATCAAAGATAAATCTCCCTCAATTAATTCAACTCTCTCCTGCAACTTTTGAAGAATTTCTTTACCGAAATAAAATCTCATTCTTTCTTTTAACTTTTCATCAATTACTTGATTTTCATTTTTTCTCACTAAACAGTAAATAGTCGTAGATGGCAACTGTAATAATCGTTCTAAAATATGAGCTCCTAAATATCCTGTTGCTCCTGTAAGAAAAACTGCTTGTGGATAATTCACCATATCTATCCCGCATTCTTCCAATTTATTTCTTTTATAAACAGGGGGCGTTTTCGTTTCATTTTCAATACATGCTACATTAATATTTTTCTCTTTCTTTAACGACATATTTTCCATCTCTTCAATATGAGAGGCTAATTTTTCTATTGTTCTATACTTAAAAAAGTCTTGAATTTTTAAGTTAGGATATAACGGTTTTAATTTAACTAATGCCGGCATAACTTTTAAAGAATGCCCACCTAAATTAAAGAAATCATCTTTTAAGCCAATAGATTTTATGTTTAAAACTTCAGACCATACTTTTGCAATGTTTTTTTGCACTTTAGTTTGAGGCTTAAGTATACACTCATCGTTTTGCTCATTATCAAACTCTATTTCTGGCAGTTTTTCGAAATCAATTTTCCCATTAGCTGTTATTGGTATTTCTAATACATGAGAGTAATATTTTGGGATCATATATTCTGGCAATACATTTGATAAATGCAAAGCTAACCTATTTTTCTCTATTTCTATACCGTCCACTGTTTTATAATAAGCTTGCAGTAGCATTCCATCTTTCGTTTGTGTTACCACAGCCTGACTTATCCCCTCAAATTGTAATATGGAATCTTCTATTTCCCCTAATTCAATTCTATGCCCTCTAATCTTAACCTGCTTATCTTTTCTTCCCATAAATTCTATATTTCCATTTGGTAACCACTTTGCTAAATCACCTGTTCGGTATAACCTTTTACTATTATCTTCTGAATATGGATTTGCAATAAATGCCTGTTTTGTTTTCTCTTCCTGTTTCCAATACCCTTGGGCCAATCCTAAACTCTCAATATATAATTCGCCCATGCCCCCTACCGGACAATGTTGCATATATGAGTTCAAAATATGAACCTTTGTATTAGAAATTGGAATACCAATCGGTATACTTCCTAAAAGATTATTTTCGCCTTCTAAGTCTGGTATGAAATAATACATCGCTGAAACAGTTGCTTCCGTAGGACCATACTCATTTACCAGTTGCACTTGGTTTTTAAAAGTATTTTGCCAACCCCTAATAGCATTTGTTGATGCAGCTTCCCCTCCCATTATCATAAATCTAATCGAACGTATCTTTTCACTATCCAGTTTATTTAATGAAGTAGATAATTCATTGAAAAATACTGTTGGTATATCAGAAATAGTTGCTTGTATTTCTTGGACAGCTTGGGCATATGCTACAGCTGAATAGCGCTGCTCATCACTTAATACATATAGTTCCGCCCCATTTAACAAGGTAGAAAAAATTTCCGATACAGAAGAATCAAAACTATGGGAATAAAACTGTGTTACTTTATCATTTGGAGAAATCTGAAATACTTCATTTCTCCATTCAACTAAATTTAATACTCCTTTATGCGTTAATAATGTACCTTTTGGTTTACCTGTTGATCCTGAAGTATAAATCACATATGCCAAGTCATCTGGTTTATTAAAAATTTTCACATCATCATTTATAGTCGTACGATATATATCCTCTATTATTGAAACCTTATAATTACTTAAATTCAAATGAATTTTGTATTTGTTATTCGTTATAATTCTACATGCCTCGCTGTCACTTACTATATAATTGATTCTATCCTTGGGGTATTTTACATCTATTGGTATATAGGCAGCACCGGCTTTTACTATTCCAATCATAGAGACAATACTATTGATACTTCTATCTAAAAATATGGCTACCTTGTCTCCTCTTTTTATACCTTTTTCGAGTAAATGTTGCGCTACTTGATTAGAGCTCCTATTTAATTGTCTATATGTTAAAGCCTCTGTTTCAGTCGCTATAGCAATCCTATTTGATTGTCTTTCTACTTGCTTATAGAATTGCTCCTGTATATTTTGAAAATAAGGATACGGTCTTTCTGTATCATTTACCTTTCTATATAGAGATTCCTCTTCCAGTGATAGGAATGAAAGATTCTCATATGCCACTGTTCTTTGATGAATAAATGCGTCCAGTATATTAAGTAAATTTTGAGTAAACCTATTAATTGACTCTTCCTTGAAAAGATTAATATTATACTCAAATGAAATCTCTACATAATCCGATCCTTCTTCAACAGCTAAAGAAATGTCAAACTTACTAACATCTTGTTTATTAGGTAACAATTGAAGCTTGTACGCATCATGCTGTTGCAAAATATCTTTCTGATAGCTAAACATTGTAGAAAAGATAGGGTTATTTCCAAAACTTCTATCAGGATTTATTTGCTCAATTACTTTATCAAATGGGTACAATTGGTTTTGGAAAGAATTCAAACATTTTTCTTTAACGACTTGTACTAGTTGTTTTAAATTTTTCACATCATTTAATTGTATTCTAATAGCTAAAGTATTTACAAAAAATCCTTGTATTTGTTCAAATTCCTGATAATTCCTTCCAGCAACCGGTGTACCTACAATAATATCTTTTTGATCCGTTAGATAGTGTAACAATTGTATATATGCTGCCAAAAATAGCATATACATAGACACATTCTCTTGTTCACATACTTGTTTCAAAGACTCTTTCATTTTATTATCTAACTTCATTTCAAAGACTTTACCTTTATTTGTACTTTGACGATCCCTACTAAAATCTAACGGAAGATTTAGTAGGGGAAGAGGCGCTGCAAGCTCGGTCATCCAATAAGATTTTTCTGTATCCCACCGGCCTAATTTTAGCTGCTTCTGTTCCCACTCAACATAATCCACATATCGATTAGGAATAGTTGGTAACTCGGGATTTCTTCGATTAGCAAAGGCATTATATACCTTCATTAATTCATCTAATAAATTCCTTACACTCCACTCATCGGTAATAATATGGTGTAAATTGATATATAAATAGGATCTTTTCTTATCAAGATTAAAAATTCTAATCCGGAAAAGTGGTCCATTTTCCAAATCAAATGGTGTATGATCCGTTTGATTTATTGTTCTACGTATATATTCTTGTTGTTCCTTTTTAGTTATGTGTTCAATATCATCGTGAATAAGGTCAATAGATATTGATTTTAATATGACCTGTCTAGGCTCCCCGTTTTTTTCAATAAACACTGTTCGTAGCATCTCGTGTCGTTCAACTAAAAATCTTATGGCGTCTTGTAAAATATTCTTTTTTAAACTTGGCTCAATATTTATGTGTAGTTGTGTATCATATACTCTATTAATAGCGTTATACTTATTTAAAAACCAGATTCTTTTTTGAGCACTGGATAACTTATAACATTCCTTATCTGCAACCTTTAATACTTGCATATCATGTACTTCTCTATCCGTATTTACTTCCATTAATTTATCAATGTAAGCAGATAGACTAGCAATTGTTGTATGCTCAAAAATATCTCTAATTTCTATTTTTAAATGAAACTCTTTTTGAATTTGATTTAACACTTGCACAGCAATTAATGAATGTCCCCCAAGTTTAAAAAAGTCATCATCTCTGCTGATTCTATATTTCCCTAAATTTAAAATCTCTGACCATGTTTTTACCAACCTTTTTTCTGTTTCACTTATTGGTGGTACATATTGATTCTTCATATTTTCAAGTAAAGATGGGATTTGTAATTCTAATTTTTTTCTATCAATCTTACCACTTGGTGATAATGGAAATGTTTTAAGGTGAAATATATAATTTGGAGTCATAAAATCTGGTAAACTTTCACTTAAGAATGTTTTTAAGTCCTCTTGTTTTATCTCTGTATTGTCTTTTGATAAATAAAAGCTAGCAATTTTGTCATTTTGATAAGTTACTACTACTGCATCTTTTACCTCTGGGTGTTTAAATAATGCTCTTTCAATTTCATCAAGCTCAATTCGATACCCACGTAGTTTTACTTGATTATCTTTCCTTCCGATAAATTCTAAGTTCCCACTTGGTAAAAGACGTACTAAATCTCCAGTACGATACATTTTTTTATTGCGATTATAGGATTCTTCGAAAGAAATAAATGCCTCTTCTGTTTTTTCCTTTTGATTTATATATCCTTTGGCAACCCCATCACCACCAATGAATAACTCACCTACTACTCCTGACGGACATAACGTGTTGAACGGACTGACCACGAAAACTTTACTATTAGCAATTGGTTTACCTATTGGGATATTAGAACTTTCTTCTTTTATTTCATGATTTACTTCATAAATGGTTGTACATACAGTAGCTTCAGTAGGACCATATGCGTTAAGAACTGGAATCTTTAACCCTAATTTACTTTGCCATTTACGAACTGATTCAGCAGGTAGGGTTTCCCCTCCCACAAATACACATTTTAAAGAATTTAATGTAAGTAACATTTCTTTTGGCATATCAGCTATTAATTTAAAAAATGCAGTTGGTAAAAGAACATATGTAATACCATTCTTGTTAATTGCATTTATAAATTCTTCTGCAGAACGTTTTTCCATTTCAGAAATTAAATGCATTCTCCCTCCGCATAACAAAACCGGAAACATTTCCATAATGGAGGCATCAAAAATCATCGTTGCAAATTGTAAAAATACATCATTTTTGTCTAAATTAAATTGATTTATTAATGAATATGATAAATTAATTACTCCTTTATGTGGTACACCTACTCCTTTTGGTAAACCTGTCGAACCTGACGTGTAGATAATATACGCTGTATCTTCTATGGTATGTGTAGGTACAATATTTTCTATAGAATTAGCGTAATGAAAATCCTCTAGATAAATTGTATGAATCGCAAAACTTTCAATTAATCCCCTGAATTCTTTTTTTGTAATAATCATTTGACTTTCACTATCTTTTAATATATATTCTATTCTTTTTTCAGGAAACTTTGGATCGATTGGTACATAAACTCCACCTGATTTTAGTATGCCTAGAATCCACACAATTGTATCGATCTCTCTCACCATAGTAATACTTACACGCTGTCCCTTTTTTATATCATTTTCACGTAAATAATTCGCAATTTGATTTGACCTTTGCTGCAAGTCATAATAGGTAATCGATTTATCCCCCATTGAAATCGCTATTTGATTTGGCGATTTTAATGCTTGTAGATCGATTAATTGATCTAGTGTTTTTGAATTAGGATATGCAAGAGTATTTGAGTTTATATCTTTGTATAAACGATGATCCTTTTTTAAAAGTAAATCCAATGAATGGATAGGCTCATTTACATTCTTCATTAGTTTTTGTAACAAATATATATATCTTTCAACTAAATCACTAATACTCTCTGCTTTATATAACGCTGAATTATAGTCAACCTCAATTTTATTCTCTGTTTTCCCTTCATATCTCATCATTCTCCATGTCATGTTAAAAGGATTTACTCTTTTACAATCTGTTAGAACTTTGGACTCAATACCTGGAATTTTCAATTGAGGTATCCTTACCGTATTAAATGCTGTTGAATATATCATGTTATGATGTGTATTATTATTTAGATTTAAATCTTTTACTATATGTGAATATGGATTATGTTTATACTTAATAGCCAAATGAACAGATTTATTCACTTTGTTAAGTATCCCCTTAAATGTATCCCCCTTTTCTATTGTTATACGTATAGGTAATGTATTAACAAAATAACCAAAAGCATTCCCTTCTTCCGTGTGTGGTCTAGTATTAATTGGAATACCTACAATAATTTCTTCAGCGTTTGTCATTTGATGAAGCAAGGCACAATAGGTACTTAACATAACCCGATAGACACTTATGTTATTTCTTTTAGCAAAACATTGTATTTGATAAAATAGATCGGCATCAATATTCTTACTTATATTTTCATTCGTATATATCGGTTCATTTATTTTATTAATAGTAGCAGGAAACTCTGTAGGAGGTAATTCACCTTGTAAATAATCTTTCCAATAGGATGATCCTTCTCTATATATTGCACTGTCAATAAAACCTTCCTCAAATTCTACAAGGCTCTTATAAGGAGATTCTAATACTAAACCCGTATTTTCTTGAAGTAATTCACAATACGTATGAGACAATTGTCGGATAAAAATCCCTAAACTACATCCATCATAAATAATGTGATGAAGAATCATATGTAAAATAAATTCATCTTCACACAATTTAATGATGTGGAATTTAAACAAAGGCCCTTCTTCTAAATTAAATTTCTCATTCACTATAGAGTCTAAGAATTTTTTAAAAATAAATTTTTGTTCTGTGTTTTTAAAAGCGGTTAAATCCTTAATTGGTATATCAAAATCTATACTCTTTTGAATGAATTGTTTAATTTTTTCGTCCCTCTTAATAAATAGTGTACGTAGCGCCGGATGAGATTGCACCATTACAGTAAGCGCTTTCTTAAAAGTATCTATTTGAAGATTTCCTTTTAGCTTTATTATGGTAGCTTCATTGTTCATTCCATTTTCTAATTCCATTTGATGAGCTATCCATAATGCTTCTTGCCCTACTGTTGCATCTAATTCTTCTACAATTTCATATTGCTTTTGTATTTCTTTCATATGAATTTCTCCTTTTATAAATATTTTAAAACGGATAATATTTACAGTTACAACTATATGTACATATTCTACGATTTGCAAATGTATATTTTCCGACTAAATTCAACATTTATTTCACTTATTGCATAGTTATTAAAATGATGAATAAAATTCATATTTATACCGTAAAAGTTCATACTTTTATTCAATTCAAGCATAAAAAATCATTTAACTAATAATTCTAATTACTTTTTATAAAGTAATCTCATATATATTTATTAAAATATACACTCTAATTTATATCCCGAAAATAAATTCAAGAATACTCCAACTGATCACTATATATATTTCTAATAACTTAAAATAATTAGCTACTTCATCATAATAGGGATGAAAAATAGACAATTTAATATAATGTCTTTTAATTCTATCATTACATGTAGGACAAGACATAACTAGATTCTTGGGATATATTGAAAACAACGGGAACTTGGACTTTGGTAAGAAATGATCTATTGATACACCCGCTATCTCTATCTCATACCAGTCACAATATGGGCAGACTCTCTCGTTTGTCAGAAATTTACGCTCTACAATATTACGCTCATCTTCATCAAGTAAATTATTAAGCGCCTTTTCTACCTGCTGCACCTTCCATTTACTCGGATTCCTTGAATCACGCAACTCAGGGAACAAACTGATTCCTTCTTGCTCCACTTCATTACTGAATCACATCTTAAGTGCCCTGTATTCCTTTAATACGCTTACTACTTCCTTTTGTACTTCCTTATCATCGATAGCTGGTAATAAAGTTAATTGTCTCTCCATGAAGTCTGCCTTAAAATGACTAAAAAAGCTCTCTATACATGCATTATCGTAACAATTCCCCTTCCTAGACATACTCACAGTTATTTTGTGCTTTTTAAGTAATTGGTTATATTTTTTTGACGTATACTGATAACCTCGGTCGCTACGTAATACTGTTTCGTGGGCTTTTCTTTTTCTTAAGGCTTTATTGACTGTATCTGTAACTAATTTCAAATTGTTGTATTCGCTCATTTGGTAGGCCACAACTTCGTTATTGTAAAGGTCTAGTATCACTGAAAGATATATGCGCTTATTATTAAAGGTAAGATAGGTTATATCTGTAACCCATTTTTCATTTGGCCTTGTAGTTGAAAACTCTCTATTTAACAGATTTTCCGACACGATACATTGTTCTTTCAAACCAAAATGCTGCCACTTTTTCTTTCGGATCTTAGCTTGTAGCCCCATTCTCCTCATTAAACGATATACTCTTTTGTTAATTACCTATAAACCATAATAATTTTTGAGCCATATACAAATTCTTCGGTAACCATAGCTATCATTTATATCTGGATCTCGTTCGCATTCTCCTATTTTAGACATGATAAATTGGTCCTCTTTCATCTTTTCAGAGGGATTGTTGATTCTTTTTTCCCACTTATAATATCCACTTCTTGAAACACCTGCAATTTCACAAAGCAATACAATTGAAAAATCCTGTTTTAAGGTATGAATGACCTCATATTCTACTGATTTACTTTTTTTGATCTCATCCCCCTTTTCGTATCTAATAGTTTTTTTAAGTATGCATTTTCCGCTTCTAATCGTTGTATTCTAGCATCTTGACTTATTTCATTTGTTTGTTTAGATCTTCCCCGTTTTTCTTGTAGGCCCAGAATACCTTCATTTTTATATTTTTTAATCCATCTATCTACAACTGAATATGTAACTCCTAATTCCTTTCCGATTAGCTTGCTTCCAATTCCTCTATGTAAGTACAATTCAATAGCTTTCATTTTAAAATCAATTGAAAAAGTTCTTCTAATTTTCCCCATAAAAAATCCCCTCCATAATAAACAGTAAAGTAACTTTCTTTCAACTGTCTACTATAAGGGGATCATATCAGGATACAGAAATCATCTTTTTGATGTTGCCTAACTTTTTTCAAAATGTCCTTTACAAAGGATACAGATTACTTTTGTGCAGCTACTTTTTTTACAGTAAATTAGTAATAGATATTCGAACGACCATAAGTGACATCTTTCATACTTTAGCTTCTTAGAATTCAATAGCACTTGATCAGCCTCGACTTAACGTATCGAGACCCATGTTGTAGTAACTACAACATGTTTTAATATTATTAATGCTACTCTCCCCATTTTAACTTTAATTCCATCTCATTGATTTTTTATTATATAAAGTAGAAAACATAAATATACAACTTAGTAATGATAATAGATATACAATGAGAATAATATACAATTGTTTTGTTCCAATGCTATCAAAATAAAGACTCATAATTGGATATGACCAAGGGAATAGTATCCAATAGTTTGTATGAGAGATAAAAAAGCTACCAAGTCCACCTATAACCCCTACTAATAATGAAAGTAACGGGATTTTATAAAATATTATATTTATTAAAAAATGTAGATTCACAATAATTAAAGAGCTAATTACCAGAAAAAGTATAGAAAAACTTAAACTTTGATAAACAGTCCCTAGATTATCAACCGTTAATACTATAGGTATACTAGTTATGATTAAAGCACATATTAAATAACAAAAAGTAATTATTAAGCAAAAGAAAAACTTATTACTTAATATAGTTTTTAAAGTGATCCCATGATAAATAGCAGACATATATCCTTTTCTTCTGAATTCATTTACAAAAGAAAATGACACTAATAGACCTATCGCAATAGGTAAAAATAACCTACAAAAAAGGCTCAGAATCGCTATATGCATGGCAACGCCATCTTTTAATTGAGCCGATACAGTTAGAAAAACTTGAAAACTAATTGGTATCAACAGAAATACTAGTAACAGGATATACAATCCATTATGAAGACTTTTTTTATATTCACCTAAAATACCCACTTGTTTCACCCTTTATTATTCATATGTATAATATTTAAAACTCACAGTCAATAACATAATTCCTAAAATATATATTGAAGAACTTGCAAGATATAATAAAATAGTTGTTTCTTTAATCATTACGTCACTTACTATATTCAATGCATAAAATATTGGAAATGTCTTTGTGAATATTGCAGGGAATAATCCATATGTTACGCTAAAAAAAATCCAAATAACTGACAAGGACGCCGCAAGAATTCCCTTTTTTATAATTAAATGAAAAAGCAATTGAGAATATGGTATTGCTAAAGATAGAATGGTACAAAGTATAAACATTTTTAAAAAATAAAGTATGGATATTTCATATCCATTTATAAAAATATAGATACCCATAACCGAAAAATTTAAAATATTAAAAATCAAATAGAACAGTATAAACAATAAATTTTTAGATACCAATAATTTTAATTTTGAAATTGGCTTTGTATAAATAATGGCCCAAGTGCCATATTTATTTTCAGAAGAAATGATAAGATACCACATACAAGCAGAAAAAATGCTTAACGTTAGTGTATTAAAGTTTACTGTAATTGCTATAAGATTTGTAGATTGAAACATGTCAGGATTATTCTTGTTAAAAATAAAATAACTTATACACAAAAAGCTTGATAATAATGAAAAAAACAAAGAATATAATAATAATTTTCTCCCACCAATTTTCCTCATCTCACTATTCACACTTTTAAAGATAAATTGCATTATTAGAGTAACTCCTTTTGTTTAGTTAAAGTTAAAAATACTTCCTCTAATGTTAGCTTTTTAGGGCTAACTTCAAAAATATCTATATCATTTTTAATTAATATTCTGGTTAAATTAGGAACACTATCTTGATCTATTATTAGTTTGAATACCCCTTCTTTTTCTATGCTATAAGGTATACCCTCTGTATTTAAAATCCTTTCTGTGGCAGTAGTGTCATTAACATGAACAATATATTCTCTAGAAGTAATAATACTGTTTAAATTCCCTTCATAGAGTATGGTACCCTTATGTAGTAATGCTATGTGATCTGCTATCATTTCAATTTCAGCTAAATTATGACTAGAAATAAATATTGTCTTCCCCTCATTTTTTACTAAATGAAGTAATAAACGCCTTATCTCGTGTACTCCCTCTGGGTCTAATCCATTTGTCGGCTCATCAAGAATTAGTATTTTAGGATCATTAAGAATAGCAAAGGAAATACCTAGCCTTTGTTTCATTCCTAAAGAAAAATCTTTAACTTTTTTATCTTTTGCTTTATATATTCCTGTAGTTTTTAATACTCTATCTATTTCATCTAAAGGCTTATTAATCATTTTTTGTACATAGGCTAAATTTTCATATGCTGTCAAATTAGGATAATAGGTAGGTGAATCAATAAAACAACCCACATTTTCAAATAATTCTTCTTTCCATTCTTTGATATCTTTATTATTAAATAATATCGATCCTTTATCTAATGGAATTAATCCTAATAGCATTCGCATTGTTGTTGTTTTCCCTGCACCATTTGGTCCAATAAAAGCATATAAACTTCCTTCAGGAACAGATAAGTTTAAATTCCTTACAATGGATTGATTGTCAAAAGACTTTGTTAAATTTTTAGTTTGAATTGCTAATTTCATTTTGTTCCTCACTTTCTCATTACGAAATAAAAGTAAGTATCTATTAAATTCTGGATTTATTAGATATTCTATTTATCCTTTACCTGATGTTTGCAATTTGGATTTAGAAAATATTTCTCGTTGTTCTAATTTTTTATCAGTAAGTTCATAGACTCTATCTACACGCTCTAAAATATTTTCATCATGAGTGATAATAATCTTAGTGGATGGTATGGCAAATATATTTTCAATAACAGCATTTGCCGTTTCTCTATCTAAATGGTTAGTTGGTTCATCTAAGATAAGAATCGGATATTCTTTCATGAAAAGACGTAACATAGCTAACCTTTGTCTTTGACCACCGGAGAAATTTGTTCCTCCCTCAGAGATAAAAATATCATTTATACTTTGAAATTGAATATAATTACTTAGATTTAATTTATCTATAGCATTCTGGATATTTGAAGGGTCATAATTTATATTAAAGTAAGATAAATTCTCAGATAGACTTCCTCTAAATAAAACTCCATCCTGAGTCATTAGTCCTACCTTTTTTCTTAGTTCCTCACTGTTCCAATCTTTAATATCTCTATCGTCTATTAATATATTCCCCTTATCGGGAGTATGCAATTTTAATAATAAGTTAGCCAAAGTGGACTTACCACTGCCACTTTCTCCAACAATGGCAATACTTTCGTTATTTTTAATGTTCAAACTTAAATTTTCTATTATTTTTTTGTCATCAAAACTAAATGAGATATTATTGAATTGAATTGAGCCTCTAAGAATGTTTACTTTAGTATCCGATCCATCTTTTTCTAGTTCCTCTTCCAAGATGTCTAAAGTTCTTAATAAAAGTGGTTTAACTGAATTCCAATTTAAAATTGATCCTATAATTGTTGAAACCGGAGAAAATATAATACTAGATATAGCAATAAAGAAGAAAATATTACTTAAATCCTCTTCTCCTTTACTAAAATTATAAAATCCTACAGCAAGCATTATGATAATAAATATTGTTGATAGGGAACTATTAAATGATTCTAAAGCATTTTGTTTTAGCGCTCGTTTATGTACCGTATCTAGGTATTTATTATAATCTTTTTGCCATACAGATTTAATTCTAGAAAAAATCCCAGTAGCCTTTACAAAATACATCGCTTTTAATGATTCATTAATTTTCCCTCTATGTTCTCCTAGGTAATACGTTTCGACTAAATTAGCATTATATATAAATTTCCCTAAGGAAATATTGATAAATAGGGAACTAGCAATAAAAAATATCAATATTAAAGTATAAAAAGTCTCAGTATATAATAGATACATCAATAATGGAATGATCACTACTATTGATATAATCATTTCAATTAGATCCTCTAAAATATATCCTCGTATTGATTCTAGGCTCATGATTCTTACATTTAAATCCCCTGCATGACGTGTAGTAATCTTTTCTATGGGGGTATTAAACATATGCTCAAAAACTTTTGTTGTACTTTTTCTATCAATTTCTTTTTGAAATTTTACTTTTATAATTGAAGTTATAGATTTTATCCCTATAACAACGATTAAACTTCCCAATATAATTAAAAGGTATCTTACATCCACTTCCTTTGAAGCATTCAAAATATCCATAAATTTTTTCAAAATAAAGGGGAAAGCAAGAATTGAGATTTGTGCTAACAATGCTAATAGTGCTAGTAAAATAATCTGGCTAGGAGATACAAAATGATCAATATATCTAAGTAGTATATGTTTTTCACGCCTTTTAGTATTTGGCTGTATATCTTCTTTGTTTTCTATTAATAAGATGTAGTCACAGAACATTTCTTCAAAACTTCTTATATCGATTACCATTGGCCCTGCCTTAGGATCTACAATATAAAATTTATTTTCTTTAACCCTTTCAATAATTACAAAGTGATTAAAGCCCCAAAATGCTATCATCGGCTTTTGTATTCTTTGTAAATCAGTTATATTTTCGATCCGATATGCAGTTGCAGAGAGTCCATACGATTCACTAACTTTTTTAATATCCAACAAACTCCATGCCGATTTTTTATTAATGATTTTACTATTTCTAATTTCCGAAGCTTGTACTGTTAAACCGTAATAATGCATAATCATCGCTAGACAACTAGGCCCACAATCAAAAGATGTCATTTGCGGTATAAACTTAATTTTCTTTCTTAACATATTTATCACCTATTCTAGGCATTAAAGTATAAAATGCTATTTAGTTTATTATTCTCTAACCTTTGTAAAAAATACAAAACACTTCCTAAACCTGTAAATAATGCGATTTTATGGGGATTAAAATCTTCTATATCAAAATTATCCAAAAAGTTATTTGTTACTTTCATAACAATTTGTTTTTCATTTCTCTCTAGCATACCTCTATTTTCTAACTCCAATAAAAAGTCTAGTTTCCCCATTAAACCATGACATAAACAATAATCACTATTTTCATGTAATGTACTTAAGATTTGTTTTTTAAAAAAGATTAAATCTGATTGTATATCTTCATTTTGATATGATTCTAAAATTTTAATTCTTGATATTCCCATTCCACTAAACCCTTTACACCAGCTATCTGTATACTCATATTCACTCATACTCATTTTCTCACTTTTATGTATACCATGTATTACTCTATCGTACTTATTGGTTTTTAATATGTCTTTTAACTTATAAAATGCGAGAAGTTGTCCTGATAATCCATGAACAAACCCCTTTAATGAATCTTCTAAATTTAGAGTATCGTGAGCTTTCCAATATACAAATTCATCATGTGTTTGCATATTATTGACAATGTAGTCACCGAGATTTTCAGCCACTTTAAGCAATATTTTATACTTAGGATTAATTTGATAGAACTTAACTGCCGTTAAAATTAGACCAGCCGAACCCCCTAATATATCAAAATGCTTATCGTTATATTTATTTTTTTCAATATCGGAGTTGATATCCATAAATATTTGCAATATCACCCTTTCATCGATAGAGGTTATATGCGGTAAATTTGTTAAATAGTAAGAAATAATGGCATTAACACCATTTACAAAACCATAATTATTTTTATTTTTGTTTAATATTTCTTGCAAGGCTTTTTGTTCGAGTTTATTTATAATTTCAATCTGATTAGGATCAGCATTATTTCTCAGTAATGAACTTATTCCCAATAATCCATCATATATCCCACTATTCAAATGGTTTATCTCAAGCTCCCCTTGCCAATTTGTTTTTAATGCAATAAAATCTACATCACCGTCTTTTGATATATAACTGCCATCAAGAATTTTCCCTGTAATTGCTTCTTTTATTTTATTTGTAGGTAAATTAGTTCGAAAATTAATTGTTTCCTTTACTGTATTCAGCTTATATAGATTATCATTTTGATTAGAAAGGGATATTTCTATAATTTTTCTTTGTAATAAAAAGTCAGCATATGAAATTTTTTTAAATTTCATTTCTAAATCTATTTCATTACTTGATAAACTTTCGCAAGACTCCCATTCATACTTATTAAAGAAATATGGAACATCATAGGATAATAGTGCCTCTATCTCTTTTTGAATAATATCTTTCCTAGTAGCCAAGTATATGTTTTTTTCAAGAATATTCCGCAAATACTTTATAGTCTTTAATTTATTCTCTAATAAATCCGGAACATTTAGTCTCTCTAATAAAAGAGTATAGACTTTTGTATTTCGATATACTTTTCGATAATTCCATTTAGAAACACTTTTTTTCAATATATGCATATATTCCTCTTTATTTTTTAAAACTGAATTATATGCATTCTCAAAACCTTTAATAATATCATTTATATAATTATCATACTCGTATATATCATCGTTAAAAAACGGTAAATTCTGAACTGTATCTTCTACTATTGTCTCTTCTCTTATTTCAATTGGATTCGATGTAAATTCATTTTTTATTTTAATTGTTTTTACCAAAGTCTTCATTACTCTCCCAATTGCACTGTAATCTCTTATTACCTCTCTACCTCCACTAAACCTTATAGGTAGCATTCTAGAATTTAATACTGAATTAGATAATATAAAACTACTGGTTTCTTCAGTAATACTTTGATTTAATGTACTTCCTAATGTCTCAAAATCAATTATGACTGGTGAGGATTGTTTAGCTATGATATTTTCATTATGTATGTCACTTCCATTAATCAAATACATTACAGAAAGCACTACACCTAAATTATAATAATAATCTTTAATTTGCTCATTAGATTCACATGATTCATGATTAATGTATTGCATATATCCATAATTTCTTTTATTAACTACTTGCGGAATAAAGATATCTGTATTTAAATCCTTATTCAGTTGATTAATTAAACTATGATATAAGATAGAATTTTTCAAATCGACTGGTTTTAAAATTACCTTATTATTAAATTTATCTTCTAAAAGTATTGTTCTCTTTCCATTATTATGATAGTCACCTAGGTTAATAATTTTTTCTACATGCATAATATTAAAACCCGACATTTTATGAATTTCTTTTTGATCTTTTTCAAGAGCTCCTTGTAACCAAATCATATAATTTATTTCATTTTCAATTATTGTAAAAATTTTTTCGTTTAATACAGGTAACATTTTAAAAAAATTCATATGAAAATTTTTTAAATGAAAGAAATTCTTTGTAAAATACTTATATTCTTCATTGGTATCCATTCCTATTAAAGCATTTTCTACTCTAAGTTTATTTATGTATACAATTAAGGATGGCCTTAATACTTGGTATAGTCTTTTTTCTAAATCAAACATTATCGATTCAGAAACCCTCTCAACATTACCAAAAAAATCAATTTTATTTATTATCATATTTTTAAAGAATACTACATATGTTTGTATTATTTTTTGAAAGTTATAGTTTTCGTCATTCTTAATGACATCATTACATGAAAAATCCTCTAAAAAGATAACAAAATTTTTTTCTAGGTATTCTTTTGTTACTAAAGAATGTGATCCATTATCTATTGTATTCAAAATTCCATGTGAATTATTTTTCATAATAACCTCTTCTTTTTATAGGTAGGAGAAACAGTTAAAAATTCATTCTCATTAAAGAGAGTAAGGCCTTTCGCCTTACTCTCTTTAACTATTAGTAGCATTTTTTACAAATTCTTTGTCCCATAATCGTGACGCATGCCACAGGCACATTCCAAGGACAATCTTTAGTTAAAGTTTCAACCCAACCAGGTCCCGCACCACCAACTAATTGTTCAATCTCTTCATCTTCTACAACTTGTAAATATTTTTCAGTTTCCATTTCAATACCTACCTTTTTGTTTTTTTGAAAATGATGTTATAAATTCAATAATTTACCACAACATTGTCTGGAAATAATATACCATCAAATATTCAAAAAAAAAAGACGTATTTTTAAAAAATATCTAAAAAAATAAAATAATAAGATAATTTATTATAAAAATATATTAATAATAAACATATATATTATTTAACTGGCTAAAATTTAAGTACCATTTTTCCAACTGATATTTTGTATTTCATAGATTTGTTACCATCATTGCTGATTATTAATTAAAATAGTTCTTTTAATACCTGAGATGACACTTGAGAATTGTAATGAAACTTGTTAAGTTAAAATTTCTAAGAAAAAACTTTAAGTGATTGCCTGTTCATCAATTCATAATAGTCCTGTCACTTCACTTATATACATAAACCTATTTCATAAGATTGATAATCTATCTAATACTGTTTTAGATAAATTATTAATTTTTTAAAATAGAAATCAGATTTATAGAAGATATACCCCCAAGAATATTTTACCATAAAAAGGACTAATTAACTCTTTTTTTATTATATAAGGCATCACCAAATAAGTTTAATCACGAAATTATTTTAATATATTTAATTTATCTTACAGAATTTACGATGCGTATAAGCCTCTGTAAGACTTTATGTATCAATTTTGAATTGCACAACATGTTAAAAATAAAAAAGATAAGATTGAAAGTATATTCAATTCTCAATTTCATTTCTTCCAAAAATTGTATATAATCAATTCTCTTGATCCTCGCTATTCTACCAAATTAAAAGCAACACATTATTTAGTTATAGGTTTATATTATTTTACATTTAACGAAAGAATTCTCCTTCCTCAAGCGTGTGAAGGGAGCTAGCCCAACGGTAGATGGGAGATGAATTTCGGTTTGGCATAGCCAAAAACTTTTGATAAACTAGCTATATGAAGTTCTTTGATAACTTGATATATGAGGTTTCAGGAAGAAAATAGAGTGTGAAAACCAAGCCATTCGGTTCTTGCGTAAAATATCAACCGTACCAAGAGAGCATCCAAGCGTTGGACATCTAGTGTTGAACCCCCCCAAAGTAACGCCCAGGGAGACGAGAAGCTCCCACTTCAAGCTTTGAAAAGTGGCGAGTAGTTCAAAACGTATGGAATTAAGACCTAATAATGATAATATACAGGAAAATATTCTACTAAATTTCGTTATCTTTCCAGAAAAAGAACCTGTTTTCTATAGAAAACAGGTTCTTTTTCATTTTTAATTCCCCGCTATACATTCTTATATTTTATGTACTCAAATAATTAAGATTTATAAAGAACCTGAAAAAGACATCCTTCCTTATATTGAAAAACATAATTTAGGTGCTGTGATTAGAGGTCCACTTAAGATGGGGATTTTAACTGGGAAATTTAATCATGAAACTCAATTTCCAGGCGACGATTTAAGAAAAGATTGCCCAAAAGAAAATTGGTTTAAAGATAAGCTTAAATAAAGTAGAGAAATTACGTTCACTTATACGATCAAATCGAAGTCTCACGCAAATTGCCTTGCGGTATGTTTTAAGCCATCCAGCCGATTCAGTTGCTATTCCTGGTGCAAAAAATTCTAATCAGGTTGAAGAAAACTCTTCACATTTAACTCGCCCATTATTATTAGATAATGAAATTGAATTCATTAAAAAACTTTGATCGAATAATTATTCTTCCAAAAAAATCATGCTGATTTTACTACCAAATCCATACTACTACTTCTTCTCCTCTAGAACATATCTTTAACACTTCCACCCTATTTTTTTATCTTTTCCCAACAATATCTACAGTTTATAAGGTAGTTAAGCCCTTATATTCAACTACCTTATAATAGTTCTACATTATATTAAAATATCTACTACACTAGTTGAATACATGTTAGACAACATACAAATTAAATAAACAATTAATTCAGATATATTTTTAGAAACTTCATTATCTCACAATTACTTTTTTTAAAATCAATCAAAAAATTTTTCTTTACTTTAAATTCCATAGTTCATATAATTTTCTATGGAATTACATTTTTTTCTAAATATCTCCTCGTTTCTAAATATTTGAAAGGATAATTACAAATTATTATACTCTTTTGTTTAACCAAGTAAAATAAAAATCCAGATTTTCACAAGGAGAAGTGACTGCATGCAAGATATTTTAAAACTATTTCCGAGCGTTGACGGAAATGAAGAAAAACAACAACTTTTATTAGAATCTATGCAGAAAATAATTAAAAATCTTGACCGATTAAAAGATGAAGGGCGAGCTACTTTAGGTAAATGTGAGGAGAAGTCAGAAGGTTACTACAATAGCTTAATTCAACAAAGCCATATACCACTAGCTGGAATTACTATGTCTGAGGTTATAGAAGAGCTAAACCAATTTATGAATGGCCATCCTTATCCAAATAAATACTACTTGTCTAACGCTGTACCACTACCAAGTATTCCATCACTATTGGGTATACTAACCATGGCACTTTTAAATGGTAATGGCGTCTGGGACGTTTATGGTCCAGGGGCAGCTGAAGCAGAAGTAAAAGTTGTATCCATGCTTTCAAAACTGATTGGTTATAATCCACATAATAGCGGTGGTTATACAACATGGGGTGGACAAGGTTGTGTATTTTCGAGCTTACGTTTAGCAATTTCTAAACAATTCCCATCAGCAAAAGAACATGGCGCTCCACAAAATGTATATTGCTTTGCTTCTGAAAATGCACATTATAGTTTATTAAAGTCAGCTGAAGCAACTGGCATTGGGACAAATCACTTAATAAAAGTGAAAACTGATCCTTATACAAACTCTATGGATATAGAAGATTTAGAGAATAAAATGATACAAGTTATTGAAAATGGCGGTATTCCCCTTTATATTCTAGCTACTATGGGGTCGACAGATACTTTTACCATTGATGATATAAAAAAAATTAAAGAGAGTGCTGAAACAATACAGGAGAAATATAAATTAAAACCTATTTATATCCATGCTGATTCTGCAATGGGCGGATTCTATAGTTTCTTTAATAATTATAGTTTTGAAGAAAATTCACTCTCATTTGAACCTAATGTGAAAAATGCCTTACAATACGTACAAGATAAAATGCAATATATGTCCCTTGCTGATAGTGTATGTTTTGATTTTCATAAATTAGGACAAACACCTTATGCTTCAAGTATTTTAATCGTAAAAAATCATACTGATTTACAACTGATGGACATTGAACAAGATGATACACCTTATCTTGGTAATAGATCATATGGGAGTTATCATACAGGCTATACTTTAGAATGTTCACGAGCTGGTAGTGCTATTCCGATGTATATCAATCTATTAGCCTTTGGAATTGAAGGATATCAAAAATTACTAGCAAATTATGTTCGTGTAAATCTATTATTTAGAGAGAAGTTGCGTGAGGCTCTACCTCAAGTCGCAATCACAAATGATTTTACATATGGACCAATTACAACCTTCCGTTTCTATATGAATGGAGATGGCCAAGAAAATTGGAAAAAAGAACGAATAGGTCT
Source organism: Bacillus sp. DB-2 (assembly GCF_003315125.1). Lineage (NCBI taxonomy): Bacteria > Bacillati > Bacillota > Bacilli > Caryophanales > Bacillaceae > Bacillus > Bacillus sp. DB-2. The sequence continues at coordinate 25,305 of NZ_QNRN01000010.1, forward strand.
TGCAACAAAAAAAGAGATTGAGGATACAAACCGATTAAATATAGAACTATTTAATTACCTAGGAAAAAATCGCGATCAAGTATTTTTTGGTGATACAACTCGTTCTTGTGTAGTAGATGTAATAAACAGTTATGATAGAAATCCGATTTCTACATTAAAATTCTTTTCTATCTCTCCATATACAACTGTTGAATGTGTAGATGAGATCGTAGAATTTCTTTATAAACATATTTCGATTGCTACTAAACAGATTTATTCATATGTTTAATAACCATATTTGTTAGCGCTTTAATAATTAAATTTAACTAAATTAAATAAAACTTTTTATTCTTTTAATCACTATTAACTATATCAGGAAAAGAGGAAAAACATATGAATATAGAGCTACTAGATATACACCACGTGAAAGATGCAGCACATTTACTTGCACATTCTTTTGTGAATAACGAACCTCTTGTAAGCAGTTTACAAATTCCTTTTGCTCCTTTTCACAAAATGTGCGAAGAAATGATAAAACAAGCTGTATCTCAAGCTATGTCATTTGTAGCAATTGAAAATTTTCAAATTGTTGGGGTTCTTTTAACAAGAAAAGTAACCCAACCACTAATAGATAAAGATAAGGCGACTGAACTATGCCCACAAATGGATCCTATTTTTCAACTTTTAGATACATTAGAGACAGAATCTATTGAGTTTTCTCATTTAGATAAAGAAAAATTGGTCTATCTAGATATGGGCGCTTGTCATCCAGATTGGATGGGAAGTGGGGTAGTCACTACTCTTCTTTCACATGCTATTCAAGAAATAAGTAAAAGAGACTTTGATTTTATTGCTGCTTGTACAAATAAAATTTCTCGAAAAATCTTAAAAAAGCTGTATACAACTTTTGAAGTTAATGAAATAGTGTATAGTAAATTTCCTTATAAAGAAACATATCCTTTTGCTAACACAACAACTTCCTTAGCAGCTCAATTACTATATATACCTCAATCCCAATTCGTCATCAAGGCCATATAAATTTGTGAAGAAGGCTAGCTGTACTTTTGTGCAGCTGCTTTTTTATATAGAGTAAATTAGTAATAGATATTCTAACATAAGTGACACCTTTCACACTTTAACTTCTTCGAATTCAATAGCTACTTTCTCAGCATGCCTTACTTCTCTGCTTAACCTACCTAAAGATCCCCTTCTATTTATTAAAACATGTTTCATCATGTTTTAATAAATACGCTCCATTATTTCATCTATACAAGTAACTTAAATACTTTTCCCTATTTTAAGTCCAACTCTATTACATTCCTGCTAATAAATAGCATGTTATATAACTATATAAAAACTCTACCAAATCATTAAAGGAATCTCCTTTCCCCTATCGAATTATTGTAGAGGGAAAGGAGATGAATGCATGGAAATCCTAGGACTAGATACACGCGCATTAGCGACTTTAGGTGCACTTGAATACACAAATCGTCGCAATAAATTAATCGAAGAAGCAGACAATAATATATACGAGTGTAAAGAAATGAAGGAAATCCTTCAAACGTTCCCTAAAGAGAAGCAGATTGAGATTCTTGAGAATCAAGCTTATTTTGAAGCAGTGGCAAAGATGATTGAACAAAACAATTTAATTCTTTTAGAACAGATGAAAGCTCTACAACTAATTCAGAAATAACAAACTTATGATTTATTAATTCTACATATGCTTCCATAAATAATGTGTCTTTATCTATACTACCAGCCTCTGTTTTTACAGGGGCTTTTATTATGGGTTGATTCATATTTTGAATTTGTATAGTTTCTTTCACATGTATGAATAGATCTTCTAATAAACCTGGTGTAGATTCTAATTCTTGCTTTTCGATTTCCTCTGTTACAGCACTAATAAATTCCCATAATACTTTTGCACCTAATAGTTCTGCTAATCGTTTTTCACGCATTTCAAATGTTTTCATATTCATGCAAATACACTCCTATTATTTATATATAATGATAAAAATATTTTTTTCATGTAAAATTTCCTAAAACATTTTCCAAACTTACATTTCTAAAAAATAACTACATAATCTTAAAAATCTAACATTATTCAACACACTTCGTGTTGTTCTGAATCAAAAAAAATTATTTGGACTGTAACACCATAAAAATTCGCTAATTTTATTTTTATATTATCCCGTGGAATTCTCTGACCATTTTCATACATTTGCAATGTACTAACACTGATTCCCACAGCCCTTGCCACTTCTTCTCTAGATTTTTCATTTCTTAAATTAATTAGATTTTTGGCCACTCTTTCATAATTCATGTCTTCTCCCCCTAAAACCACATTTCGTGTTGTTATTTAAAATATAAACTGCACACTTTGTGTTGTCAATAGATTCTAATTATCAACTTTTAAAAATTTTAATTATTTAACACATATTGTGTTAATATATTATCAGGTGATAGAATGAAAACGTTTGGAAATATAATTCGTGATTTAAGAAAACAAAGAGGAATTACGCAAAAAGAACTTGCTCACTCGCTTCAGTTAAGTGAAAGTACAATTGGTATGTACGAACGGAATGAACGTCAACCTGATTACAATACCTTGATACGTATAGCCGATTACTTTAATGTATCTACCGATTTTCTTCTAGGGCGAGATTTTAATGTTACAGAGGACGGAAACAAAATAGAACTAGATCAATGGCTAAAAGATATAAAATTTGCACCTTCCCAAAAGCGTGAAGAATTAAAACGTTTTTGGAAATTTTTAATGCAAGAAGAAGAGTAAACAAATAAACCTCCACCTTGACAGGGTGGAGGTCGCTGGTTCGAGACCAGTCGGAATCATACGAAAAACCCCTTGATTATTAAGGGGTTTTCTTGTGTATAACAGTTCGCTTCAATTGATGATACAGTACCTTTAGGGCAGGAATTTTATTTTCCTTTCTTTTTAACTTATTCCTTAGAAAAAAATTTATCTAACTCTCTTTTTACATTCTTATCTTTTGGGAACATCAAGTGCTCATTCATTAGTCTTCCTTTTTTAAGGAAATCTCCTGTATATTTAGACTCAATATCTGCTCGAATATCTTTATAATCCCGACCTCCTAATGCTTTTTTTGCTTTCGCTTCATTAAGTATTCTTCCTTTATATCCATATATCAACGCAATTTCCATGCACGCTATAGGATCTGTAGCCCTATGTAATTTTGCTCCTCCTTCGTCTGTTAATAGCGAATAAGGGAATTTTTTAATAAACTTCAACTCTAATTGCTTTTTTAATTCTCTATTTATATCATCTTTCCACAAGAATAATAGGAACATTGCAGATCCAAATCTAAATAAGAAAGAACCTAGCAATTTCTTGTATTGTTCCTCTTTAGCTGTTCCCTCTTCTAATAACTTTGGATTTGGGGTAACTCTTAAAGGAATGTAATCGCTCATCACTCCTTCCCCAAATGGAGACATGTCTACATAAACTCCTGCAAAAATCGAAAATTTCGCGCTATATTTTCCCCCTAAAATATAGCTAAGATTATTTTCGAACCAAGTCACGTCCTCTTTGCTTGCTCTTTCACCATTGTAAGCTATTTTCATCAGCCATCTTGCAAGCATTGAATAGTTATATTCTATTTGTACCTCATCATTTTCATCATATTTCGCTAAAAAATATTTACTTATCAAGTTTTTCCCTTCAGTATCTAAGCGAGATAAAAAGCCATTATTACAATCTTGGCATACATCACTAATAACAGGGCCTCGATTATCTTTAAATACCCTTTGAGAATTAATGGTAATATCTTGCTCCGGAAAAAATTCGATCAATGATGCGGGAATAATATGTTCACGTGTAAAGTTCTTGTCAGTACCACAGTAAGCACATTTTTTCATAAATCAAACCTCCTCATTTTGAATGTCTATTTACCTATGAATTAAGTAAAATTCACGTGAATTTTCTCACTTTCCTTTTATTTTTTTCAAACATACTTTTTATAATAGCATGTAGTTCATCTATCACTTTCCCTTTTAATATCTCCGTTATATCATTGCTACTAAGTAGTCTTGGCCCTTTCACTCCCTGCGCTCTATAACCTTTTTCATTTAATTTAGAAGATACTTTGGAAACATTATTCTCTAAAGCATATTCATATATAGCAGCTGTTTCTAAAGAAGTAACTTTATAATTTGAAACTAATTCTATAAAATCATTTAATTCTTTAATCCGCTCTTTTGCTTGTTGTAAATTCATTTTCTTACTCCTTTCCCATCCAAAATAAAATATAAATACATACAAATTATATAATTTTTTCTGGTACATCCTAAAAAATACCAAACACAAATTTATTCTTTTTAAGTTATTTTTACAGAGTTCTTTGCTACATAATAACCATACTTTTAAAAGCATATATATTTCTAACACCCATCTACAAATAATAGTTATATTTATTATTTAGCATTTGTTAGAAATCATAACTTTCTATTTTTCTACATCTTTCGAAAGATGCTTTATTATATTTTCTAAGCAATTAATTAAATCTACTATGATACTTTTCTTTAAAGCATCAATAGTGACTTCACTTAATCTCTTACTTAAAGTATTTTGAAAAGCAATAATCCGATCTATTTCATGACTATAGAATTCATGAGCATTGCTAACCCTTAGATACTTTTCACGAAGAAAACTAAAAAAGAAACCTAATCCTTTATTAGAAGATGTTATTAAATTATCACAAACTACTTCTTGGTTTATTATGGTGAAGAAATCATTTTCGTATCTAATTTTATCTATATAAACTCGAAAATTTTCTATATTTCCTTCCTTTATTGATTTAAAAAAGCCTTCTAGAATACTTTCTTTTTTTTCTCTTAGTTCCTCAATTATTTTATGTTTTAATTTAATTACTAACATTTCATAACCTTCATTTACAAAGTCCACGTTCAAATATCGATTAAATCTATCCTCATAATCATCATGGTCTATCTCGTATGACTCAATAGCTTTTTCTAACCCATCATTACAAATTTCATATAACATTTGTGAATTAATTTCAACAAATCCTTTTTCATTAAACTCAAATAACAAATAATATGTTCGTGGATATCTGTAAGGATGATACTCGCCTTTCTCTAGACTCTGAATAACTATGTCTACATTAGTATTTAATTCATCCAACTCAAACTCCATATAATTATTAATCACTTTTATTGCTTTATCTTTTGAGCCTTCCTCTTGATTATATTCCCTTTTTATTTCCTCTTTAAATAATTCAATATCTAAATGCCCTGTTAATATATATTCAGAAACAGACTTATAGATATGCATAAATTCCTTTAAAATCGTTTTATTTTTTAAGTACTTATCCCAAAAAATTCTCTTATACTCTTTTTCCACTTTGATACCTTTTTTTTCAAATTCTATCATAAAACCAAGCGCATCTAGTTCATATAATGGCTCCAATTCTTGTTTGTTTTTTAATATCCCTTCCTTAAAGTCTACAGAAATTAATAAAATATTAGTAAAAATAGATAGACAAATTATATCAGCATTTTTTTCCAATGAATTACATTTGTTTATCACCTGAGATAAACTATCAAATACAAACCTTAAAGTTCTTAGATTAATTTTCTCACTTATAGTATTAATTATCTGTAAGATTGTATTGTAGTTTCTTTCATAAAATCCAATAATTTTTTCGTTTTTTCCATAATTAACTTTCATAAAATCTGGTAAGACTTCATTAGTACCTCTAATATATTGTATGGTCCTTCCAATTACTTTCTCCTTAATTTTATAAAACTCTGTATTCTCTTTTAACTTTTCTTCATTCGAAATAAAAAGCGTCTTAATATTTTCATGTTCAATATAAGTTGAATTTATATATCCTAATACCTGTTGAATAGTAACAGATTTATCAATCCTCTCTAAATCATCAAAACATAACACACATTTTTGCAAATGCTCACGATATTGTGTTATATTTGATATCTTTTTATCTACTGCTTCTAAAAATTTAAATCCTGGTATTTTTGAACCTATTTCTAAGCCTGCCCTACCAATCGTGTATGTATAACTCCCTGTCTTATTAATAGAACTAAGAAATACACTTTCACCAATTTCATCAACATTTTTTAGACCATTTAATGAAATATAAATAACCCTATATTTATCTTTTGGCGTTGCTTCTATCTCCTCTATTTCTTCTTTTAATACTTTAGTTACATAATGTGTTTTTCCTATCCCCCATGGTCCATTAATTTGAATAGCGTAGTTTGTTTTTTCTAACTTTATATATTCATGAATTGTTTCAAAAATAGTATCCATTTCTTAACCTGTCCTTTACTAACATTTTTATTTCAACCTAACATTACTATATCAAAAATTAAAAATATAGAAACCCTCCCATTTACACTTAAATTTTCTCGTAATGTTACAGCAACTCAAGATTACCATACGTATTACGACAAAATATTAGATCACCACTTTATAGATTTAGATCTTTATTTTGCAAATAAAAAACTGCATGTGACCTTATATTACTATTTTTGTAAAAAACTCTATACTGAAGATGATATCATTTGGCATGCTATTAATAATAATTTTGTTCTTGAACATCAATTAAAAACAAAAACAACAAGGCTTACAGAGGATCCCCCTAAATAATCTTGTAAAAAAAGCAGCCTTCATTTTATAGAAGTCTGCATTTCTTATAATTTAATAGTATCTTATACAGTACAATTACTTGTAGTATTAGCATAAAAGTAGTGACTTATAATTTCTTTTGAATCAATAAAAGATACAGAAATCGATTTAATATAGTCCTTATTTCTATAAATTGAGTTTACAACATGATATAAATTCTTAGTGACATCTTCTATTTTTGTTCATTATAGTAACAATACGTGATTGCAGGATTATTTATTCTTGAAGTTAAAAAATAATGGTATAACTCACTTAATATATGGTAATCATTCTCTGGATGCACACCAAAGAAAACAACGTGACTTAGTTTAGATTTTTGCATCTTAGAAGATAATTCATCTAAAGTTTTAACTCTTGATTGTGTAAAAGCATGCTTTACCATTACAAGAGAATGCATTAAATCATCTAATACTTTTGTAGTAGTATATTCGCCTAAAATAATATCGTTTGTATAATAATTATCGTTGCCATGTTTTATAACATATTATTGAAAGTATGAAAACCCTTGTACGCTAGTTTGAAAATGTCCATGCAAATACGTAATATTTCTACTAGCAATCTGTCCAAGAATTGAATAATAATTCAAACTAAAAAGTTCTTTAAATCCTTGTAACCAATTCGTTATTGATTCTTGATTAATTGTAGTTATTTTTTCTAATTTATATCAATAGCTTTACCATTTCCAAAGATAATTGTAACCATAAGCAGGAGATAATAAATAGAAAAACCATTAAACCTTGTTTTATACATCACATTTCCCTTTTCCCCAAAAGGTATTACGCTTTTCTCCCATCCTTTCCTCAGAAGTTTTATGAAACTATTACTTTTTTGTGTGTATTTTTTTAAAAGCTGGTAAATTTTCGATAAGGTGATATAACCATATGAGAGTTGGCCAAATTTCAATATTAACCAATTTAAACCCTTTTGTACTACCAATCATATAGATTTGTTTTGCTATCTCTAACAAGTCTGGTGCTAATTTTGATCGATTTAAATGTTTATTATTCTGTAAAAAGTTATGGATACTAAAATTTGAAGTGATAAATCTAGCAAAATCTATAGCGTCTTCAAAGATCTTCTCAAATTGCTTTTGATTAAATTTGAGAACATACTTCACTACATTTTTGTAATTATCTGTATTTTTTTCTTGTATTGAAGGTTGCTGCTGGGGAAATTGTAAATTCTCCGTACTTTTTTAAATGTTATCCCCTTCTTTTAAAGAGTCATAAATGCTTCTAAAACAACTATCAAAATTCATGCTAAATCCGTTCCCTACAATTAGTCCTGTATTATGCACTGAAATTATTTCCGCAAACGTTTCAATTGTTATTTTATTCATTATATCTCCTCTAAAACCTTTCATGTAAATTTATGTACAATCAAAATCATATCGTAAATAATTCCAAACTAAAAAGAAGCAGGCTCCTATATATAAAAACTTTATATTACTTTAAGAGATATTGGGTCTGCTGTAATATAAAACGTTTATCCAATTTTAACACAGCCCTCTTCCCTCTCACATTAATACATACAGTATGTTTTTTACAAATTGTATATCGCAGGTCATACCTCTATTTATTTCCAAATCAGACACCTTGCCTTTCATCGTTGTTTAACATTCTTCCATTGCTTCCTTCTTTTCTAAAACGAAGATGCACATATAGACTATTTCCTTTTTTATCAATCTTTTTTTGAACCCTCGCCATTCACATTGTATCTCCTACGATATTACAACGACACTTCTATTCCATATATACAGTAACTTCGTAATCATTTTTTTTTGGACTAGGTACTAGTCATTGTCTGTTTTTACTTGGATTTTTTTTTGTTTTAAGGGAGTTGTTTGGTGCTCAAACCCTTAATTACTCTAAGCTATAATCAATAGTAATAAAATCGATAGTCAGTACATTAAACATGGATTTGTAGTAAAATTAAATTAGAAATATTTTACTATGGAGGTTTTGCAGGTATGGAAGAAAACGAAAAGCAAGAAAAACATAGTGAGAATACAACACCCGTTGAGGAAATTAAATTAATCAAAAGTTTAGAAGGAAATACAGATAAACAAGATAATATAGAACATGAAAATGATCAAAGAGAAATAAATACTGATTCATTAACAAGATTGTTTCCTAAAATTTTTATATTCGAATCACCTTTAAAGGATATCTTACAGCCTATACAGGTAGGTGCTAATATTAGAGGACTATTCCAAACTGCACAATTGGTTCAGAATGAAATGACGAAAGCTTTTAGACAAGTTGCGTCTGTCAAAGAACAAATAAAACTCGCTATTCCCTCTTTAGGAGTGGAATTGAGAGACACCATCCATACAATTAGAGATGCTTTTAATTCCGTTGGCTCCATAGGAGAAACTATTCGAGAGGCTTTAAAAACCTTTAACTTTGAAGAAGAATTAAAAGTATTACGTGAACAAGCTAAACTAGCAGAAGAAACCACTTTAAACTTCAAAACTATTATGCTAAAAATGGATTTCCCTCCACATGATGATATACCACTGTCAGGTATGAAACGAATTGTTATGTTATATGAAGAAAAAGGTATGGAATATACAAAACGCTTTGTTACAAGGTACATGACTCTTTTTATTTTTAATAATAATACTTTGAAGGAAATTCGTGATTCTTGGCAATGTGCAAAATGGTTAGGAAAACGTATGGCGATTTTAGACAATGCTATTGATGGTCATATCAACTCCTATTATTCTTTGACAATACCTACTATTCTTGCACAAACCGAAGGGATTTTAGTAGATGGTATGCTTAAACTTGAAGCAGTTGATTTAGATGAAGATATTGGATATATAGATCAAAAAGATTTTTTACGCCAATTTTTATTAGGACAAAATAGTTCATTTTCTTTTGATAAGCAGATTGAGAATTTTTACATAAAAACAATTTTAGCTCGATTTGATAGAGGAAAAGAAATCAAATCTGATTTAAGTCGTCATGCAATTTTACACGGGGGAGATATAAATTACGGAACGAAAATTAATTCTTTAAAAGCAATTTTAGTATTTGATTATATTTTTGATAAACTAAATCGGTCATATCAGGATATTGAAAAAAGTAAGGAAGTAATTAGACAAAGACGAATAAGAAGAGCAAAAAGAAATCCTCAAGGAAATACAAAAGGTAGAACTACACAAAAATGCAGATTCAAAAGAAATAATCAGCAAACTAAAAAGTCTAAAGAGTAATAGTAAATCAATAATGATTACTGAGTGAAAAAAACATGTCCCTCTCCTTCTCAAATAGAGTGGGACTCTTTTGTATCCGCTATTTAAATCCTACTATCAATTCATATAGTTTCATAAAAAAAGAGCCCTCATATTAAGACTCTAGAAAATTTTCAAGATAATATCCAAAATCATTGACTAATGCTTTCATTTTTTCTAAGTCAGTGATTTCCCCATTCTTACATCTCAAAAATACATTGTGGGCTAAAATTCCATATGCAGCGTACTTACGTTTTCGTATCTCTTCTACCATTTCTTTTGTTGGTAGATTAAAGATTCTTTCAATCTCCTCCGGCTTAATAAAGATAGAGTCGTCACTGCATAAATTAGCTCGCACGTCATCGTCCAAAATAAATAACCCACCCTTATCTAAGTAACGTGGATCACGTCTTTTAATCTCTACCAGCTCACAATATGCCATGATTTGTATGTCACCGTAATTAACCCACACATAAAAATTCTGCGTAACATCAGAATCATATGAAACCCTCCCCGACGTAGAACACATCACTTGTACTAAGTAGTCATCGTCAAACGTTCCGATTCCATTCTATTTGTGTTTTTCTTTTTTCGAAAATTCCTCTTCTTTGCGTATCATATCTTTCAATTCATTATTCACCTTATTTTTCAAATCTACTTTTTCGTAACCACCCCCCTCACTAGTATTTCAATTAGCTCTGCTTTCTTTAAATTTCTTAGATCTTTCATATTATTATCCTTCTTGTCTATTATTTTGTTGAGTTTTTACGATAGCAAATGATAGGTAAAAGCCATCATTTCCCCAAATGGAAAAATACATAAATATGTCACGAAGTAGAACGATAATATAACGTGCTTTTTTGTACGATAATAGAAAAATCATTTATAAATAAGCGGAGAACATGTTTATATTAAATCTGTTCTCCGCTTATTTATATATATTCCCGCTATTCACGCCACCAGTCAGATAATTGATACAAATGCTTAGACTTTTTCAAATGTTTTAGTGTTGTATATAAAGTTTGTCGTACACCTACAAGATCGTATTCCGATAATTCAATTGGCTGTTCTAATCGAATAGGCTCTCCTAGCTTAAATTTATATTTTTTATTTTTTAATACTTGGAAGCTTTCAATTGGTGCATAGTGTGTTACTTTTGATACTGGAGCACTAACATATATACCCAAATATTTAAGATGTTGTAATCTCCATGAAGCCATCCTAACTTCATACCACTCATGATTATTTAAAAAGACTTCGTTAAATCCACCAACATGGCCAGCAGCAATCAAAGTATCTGCTGATAACGGTGAATCAGTATTACTGTTTTTTTCACCACTTTCAATAAGGTTTTCTCCATCAAATTCTAATTCTAAATTATTTAAAGCAGCAAAATAACCATTACTATATGTTTCAATTGCATTAGATAAAATATCTGATTTTGTGGTCGGCAGCCCTGAAACTCCATATTTATCTTCTAAAAGCTTATTACTCTTGCTGATTTCTTCAATTTTTTGTATTACATCATCCGATAGGGAAAATGTTACATTTTTAGTAATCTCACCTTCTTCTGAAAATGCTTGCCGTAACTGACTTAAGAGTGTTTGGTTAACTGTACGTTGAATCTGATTTGATTTCATTAAAATTATCCCCTCCCATAGTAATTAAATAAATCATACATCAAAAAAGTTAATAAAACAATATTTTTTTATTGTTTTATTAACTTGTTGTTTTTAGATTCTAGAAAGGTGTATCTTTTTATACTGTCTATAAAAGTTATTTATACACGTATATAATATATAAAAATAAACCTTATTAAATGTCTATTTAAAAATCGATCTTTATATACTATTTATATATACTTAGTATAGGAAGATGCTTTTGAAAATGAGTAGAAATTTTGGATACATTCGTGTCTCAACAGATCAACAAAAATTAAACAGACAAGTAGAAACACTAAAACAATTTGTAGATAAGAAATACATTTACAGCGATAAAGCGAGCGGAAAAGACATGGAGCGTGAAGGGTTTCAAAATATGCTCAAAGCTATACGTGAAAACGATACACTTTATATTAAGTCTATCAACCGCTTAGGACGTAACAAACAACAAATAAAAGAATACCTTGAATAGTTTAAGCTGGAAGGAATACGAGTTAAAATCATTGATCTACCTACAATAATGCAAGACATTCCACCTGGCCATGAATGGGTATGTGATAAACAATATAATTATCGAGGTTTATACGTCCATGGCAGAGCAAGAGCGTGTGACAATAAGACAAAGACAAGCCGAAGAAAAACTTTCAACTTACCAGTTTGCTAAAGGTGAAAATACCACTATAAAACCTGGTGATAGCAGTTCACTTGCCCCAGAAGGAGGACTGAGGCTCATGAAGCTTGGAGTGAGCATTTACTAGAAAAACATGTAGGAAAACGGACGAAGAGCTATTGCAAATAATGGAAAGCAATACTAGACTAACAGGTGCATCCACCTTTACAGATAGAGCGACAGCTGAAAATATAGCCAACAATATTTTATATAATTCTAGAAACCAAGTGATTATTCTAAAATGATTAAATTATATACACTCACGTATGAATACGTGCTATATCTTAAAAACTCCTTCAATTCTGTGATTTGTTATTACAGAGTATAAACCTCTAAATAGAACCATAACATAAGAAAAACAGCACTGTTTAATATAAGACCAGCACTGTTTACTTAGAGATTGACTTTTATTTAAATTAGGTATTTATTCGGACACTGCATGCTTTTCATTTAGTATGTTGTCTTTATCTATATAGATACGGGTATTCATTTGAATATCTTCTTGTATAAAGTCCTTCCCTTTATCTCGTGTAAAGGACAAACGATGAATGACTGGGAATCTTCTTGTCAATTCAAACGTCGATGTCAGTTCAGGAGGAGATACTACAATCCATTGTATTTTTAACAATTCACATAATGCGAAAATTGGTGTAATGACATGTTCCGATACCATTTTACTGAAAGGATTGTCCGATATTAAAACAGACCAGCCTTTTTTATTACTCTTCATCAACATTGCCATGATAATCATCTGGGTCATCAACTTTTGACCACCACTGCCGGAAGCTTCAGCATAATCCCCGTTCATAATGGTTTCCCAATCAGAATAATAGGAGTCTCTCGGCTTCTCGTATAGCAAGTGATTTTTGCCACCAGGATTGTAAATAAACAGCGTGGGATACTGATTTCCTAAGACTTTTAGCACCAATATACTGACTTCAATTCGTTTTTCGATGTCAAAGATAGGAACATCATTGATGTCTTCATAGTCATTCTGAAGCTCGTCCAAAACTTTAATAAAGAAATCCGTTAGAATACTATTGTACTGCTCCAAACTTTCATTAAACTTGTAATGATTTGAATATTTAACTAGTGGAAAAGAGTGGTCTTGATAGTTTTTTATTTTCATTTTATGAACCATTTGTTTCATTTTCTTCACGATAAGATTTACTCGATAGGTTGCTCTATCTGTCCACTGTTTTAATACAGCGAGACCTTCATTCTTATTCTCGCGAATTTTTTGTAGTTCCACCTCAAAAGATTCAAGTATGCTGTTGACCCCTTCGTGCCGTAGCAGATAATCTTGTGTATTGATGTCATCGAAATAGGCATCTACTCTCGAGACAATTTCCCTATCCATATCCTTTGTTTGGGCGATGGCTCTGCGATATTCATCATACTTCGCTTTAAACTCCGCTCCAGATTTCTGCAATTGTTTGCTCATATAAGTGAATTCCTTGGTCCAAGAAGAAGTTTTCTGCTGGTAGTTCTCCTTGATTCCCTGTAGCCATTCGATGTCATTAAAATCTTTGATGTTGGTCTTTTCTAAATCCATGTCCTCTAGTTGTGTAATATTGATATTTAATGTATTCATTGCTCCCTGATTGATTTTTCGAGCATCTTCGGTTTTCTTTTTCAAGGCAAGGACTTGCTGACGATTCCTTTTGATTTCTTTATCTTTTTCATCCAAATCTATCTCAGACCAATTTTCCGGCTCCTTAGTCGGATTGATTTTCATGACATTTGTTTTTTCATTTTGTAAAAACTCATCGGCTAGTTCTTTAGTACCCTGTTTTTTAGTAAATCCCATCTTTAAGTTGTCTGCTCTTTCTTTAAACTCGGTAGCATTCTTTTCATGAATTCGAATGGACTGTGCTATCACGTTTTTTGATTCCTTTGGTGCCGTTAAAGTCCTCCAGTTTTTATCAAGTTCATCAAGTTTTGTCTGAATATCAAGAATTTTTTCATCTAAGTAGCGAATATCATTGGAAATAGCTTGTAGGTCGAAATTCTTTTTCTCGATTTCATTATTTAAACTGTTGTACTTAAAGATTTCATTTCTTAGCAAGTCAATTTCCTCTGTTCGGTAGGTAGGGGTTTTCACATCCTTTTTCTTGACTGAAAAATCGCTGTTTTTATTCAGTGGATTTTCTGCCCAAGGAAAAATATGTACCAGGAGTTTAAATTGTTCTTCAGCTTCCCTTTTCCACTCTTTATAGTCCTCACGGTAACTTGCAGCTTTAGACTCGTTATTCCGAATCACACGCCCCATTGACTCATATTGCTCATTGAAACTTTTAATTTGGTTGTGGATTCCGGTCTTTTCTTTTATCAGTAGTTTATTTCCCTTCATTTCCTCTATCCAAGAAGTGACGACTTTGATGTCGTCTTTTACCAAACCTAGGTCGTTTTTGATTTTTTCTAATTGAGCCGCATTTTCTTTTGTCTTCATCTCTATTTCCGGCAACCGATCACTAATCGTTTGTAACAAGCTGGTGTGTACTTGTAGATCCTCAACTAGTCCATTACGAGCTAAGAGAAGAAAGTGAGAGTCCGGTTCATTTAGTGATAGTTTGCATTTCCCAATCAATTCCTTCAAACGTGCTAAATACTCTTTTTGATGGTCGACCAAATAAGCGTAATCATCCACTTTTTTATCCAACTCAATTTTCTTCTCTCTGAAGGAATACAAATCAAGAGCCTGATGTAGCCACCCATCAATAGCAACAAATGATCCCTGTTGGAACGGATAGAGACGTTCATGTTCCTGCTTTATGTCAGCTCCATGCTTTCTCATATCCTCACGAACAAAGATGGGAACAGTAGATTGATAATATTGTTTTTCCAGGAACGAGAAATCAATATCCTCTAAATCCTCAGAATGAACCACTACACCATACGGGAATAAAGGGTATTTTTCCATTTCTTTTTTTGTTAATTCTTCGCCTAGGTTATCCAATATTTTATATAAAATCTCCATGCCCAATTCACAGGTGATACCTTGGGAAGAAATCTGTTCTTTTACCGAAACGATATCTTTATTCGGTATCCAATAATCCGAATCTTTTAGTAAATCATATTGGGATTCCAATGACCATCGTTCTTTTGATTTGGAATCAATGATATTTTCCGTTAACGTACATAATTTCTCTAATATTTTAATGGAAGTACCCATAACTTCTTTTGAGTAAGCTTCTACCCGTTCATTGGTGATATCCGATATCTCTTCAATTAAAGTGTTTTCCTTCTGACTTTTTAATTGGATGCCCCGGTTTAAGTCCTTGATCTTTTTATTCAGGGAAGAAACCATTGCGTAACTTTCACCTTTCTTAGGCAGAAGTCCTCTTTGCTCTGTCTGCAAATTATTTTGTTCTGTAATTAAGACGTCATAATTCTCTTGAAGTGATTGTTTTTTTAAATTCAAATTATCAAGAAGAGAATGGGGGTCATCGGCAACCATTTCGCCGATGAGACCTTGAAGCTCCTCTTTTTTCTTTTCATGTACTTCCAAGAGTGTGTTGATTTGAATGATTTTGGTTTCCAACCCTTTAATGGAATCTTCGATATTTTTAAGCAACAGCTTGTCTTTTTTAATTTCTTCATCGCATAGTTTCATATAATCAAGATGTTGTTGCTTAATAGAAGACCACGCCCCTTGAAT
Source organism: Bacillus sp. DB-2 (assembly GCF_003315125.1). Lineage (NCBI taxonomy): Bacteria > Bacillati > Bacillota > Bacilli > Caryophanales > Bacillaceae > Bacillus > Bacillus sp. DB-2. The sequence continues at coordinate 41,220 of NZ_QNRN01000010.1, forward strand.
AAGATCCCAATTGTTTTTTAATTTCCCTTTAAATTTTTTCATTTCATTTTCTAAGTCATCTATTTCAAGCAGATTTTTCAACTCATTATATTGCTGGCGTTTGTTATCTCGATTTTTGTTTAATTTGGCGTGTTCGAATAAACGTAATTTAACGGTATATTCATTAAAGAGACCTTCTTCTTTAGTTAGAAGACCCATTACTTCTTCATACTTGACTGATAGTGAATTAATCTCTTGTTCTAAACCGGATACTTTTTGGAACGCATTTGCATAGCCAAGATTTGCCGATTCCCACTTTAGTTCTTGCAGCTGGTTCTCGATACCCTCAAGTTTTTTGGCAATCGCCTTGTCGGTTTCGACTTTGATTTGAACTTGACCTTTCATAAACTCCTTGATGATATACCCGTTTTTACGATGTTCTAGTAGGTTTTTTTCTAACTCAGCGCATTTTTTTAAATAGACAGCCACCGGTGTTAGTTCGTCCATCATAATTTTGTACGTAAGTTCCCGTTCCAACAGTTTTGGCATTTCTTGATTGGCTATCGCTACATCCTTGAAAGTTTCAGCTAAGCTTTTGGATTCGACATAGCTTTTCTTATAGTCTGGCTCAATTTGTTTATCAAGTGTCGGGATGATGAGATTAGACATGAGACTATGGTTATCATTTGCTCTAGCAAAAAAAGCAGAGACATCCCCTTCCTCTTTATTGATACTCTTCAATACACGCCACTCATTCGGGTCAATCCCGTAGTTTTTGAGAGTGGAAAAATACTCTCGTTTTTGATTTCGATTAAAGATTTTCACATGGTCTTCATGTTTTTTTAAGTAATTCTTTAAATCATCAATCGATAACGCGATTTGAGTGTCCTCATTCCATACCGGAATAGAGGCGATATCAAAGGGAGTCTGTTCGTTCTGCTCCACAATATATAAGAGATATTCCGGTTCAATAGGTGAAGCATCTCTTTTGTTGCTAATCTTTGGTTTGGCGGATACAGCGATTCCTGTCATAATCTTCGTATGGGGTTCCCAACCGACTAGCCATTCAATGAGTACGTGAAAGGAATAAGGAACAAATTTACGCTTGTCATTAAAAAAGAAGCTGTCCACCATCTTCTCTTCTTTTCCCCAACGAATGAGAGGGTCTAGCAATTGAAAGATGGCTTGTAGCAAAACACCTTTCCCGCCCATATTAACTAGTGTAATCAACGTATTTACCGGTTCCCCATCACGGTGAAAAGGGAGCAACGTATCTTTATATTGTTTTTGCATCTTGGCATATTTCAGACCCACGATTCGTATTTGCTTTATCAAGGAATCCATCTATTCATCTTTCCTCTCATCATCTTTAATTTGATTTATCAAGTTTTTAATTTCATGAAACTTCGCATTGTTATTAAATTGCAAATCCAAACGCTCATTGAGAATACGAGTTGGTATCGCTTCGGCGTTTTTCTTGAAGATTTTGATAAAAACCAATCCGTCATCCTCTAATATTTTCATAGCTGTATGGATCAATCCAAATTTCGTTTTACGATTCATGGTCACACGCTGGCGTAAAGGATAATCAATGTCAAGGTCTTTCCACATATGATATATTTCGTCAATGGCAATAGAGAATTTTTTTGAAAACTCACCATTGCTTTTTACCTGCGTATCATAGAACTGTTTGAAAACTTTGTCAGCTTGTTCGATAAGTTTATAGTACGAAACACCGTTTTGAAGCCATTCTATTTGAGTAGTGGAAATTTCGATACTAGCTTCGGAGAAAAAGACAAAGTGTAGTAAACCAATTAAATGTAAAATCCTCTTATTTTCTATCACATAGTATTTTTCTTTCATTTGTGAAAACGCAGAGGAATATAATGAACCGTCTTTGGTAACCAAGTGGAGATACTCTTTGCCGAGTAGTATCTCAGTTCCTTCTACTTTGCAGCGATTTTTAAGAATAAGTCGTGCTGATTCATTTTGTTTATATTTAAAAACCAATGCATCTTCATCCTTAAGGGCACGTTTTTCCAACAAAGCACTATAAATCTCATTGGCGACTTCCACACTTTCCATGTTAAGCATGATTTTTGACACCCTCCTTTAAATGCAGCTGGTAGTCGGTTATGATTAATCCCGTACGGTCATCCAATGTAAATGAAACATGTTCCCCTTCTACGAATCCCGTTACAATGTACTGGTTTAATAATTCTTCAAAGGTTTCATCCTCATGTATGAGCTCTTTTAAAAGGCGAATTCGCTGATCACTAGAATTTAGAAGGTCCTGCTTGGTAACGAAAAGCGAGTTATTCACAAATTGATTCCATAGCTCGATGGCATACTTATTGTTTAACCAAACGCTCCTGCTTTCAACACTATCAAAAACGGAATGAAGATGAATGGTGCCTTTTTTCAACAATTCATAAAAAACAGGTTTCCATAGCTCCACCAACGGCTTCCAATCAGTAGGAGGAATAATGAATTCATCGTCATCATCCGAAGAACCATCATCGTCATCGCCATCTATGTCGATGGCAGGCATCGTCACATCTTGGTCAATCGACCAATCTAAAGGGTAAATCAATGGTTTCTTAGGTGAAAATAACATGGAGAGTAGTTTAAACATGTCATCTGGTTCTGCAAAACCTTTTTGAAGGATTAAATCCTCCCAGATGGATTCTTTAAAGGAGATACGAGGTTTTTTCCAAAGCAGATGGAAATGATTTTTTCGAATTGTGATTTCCGTTTTAATATTTTCAATGACCAGTTGCGCAAGGTTATCGTGAAGTTCTCTTGTTTCATTGATTTTCTCAAGAAGTGCTGTGACCTCTACTTCTAAATCAGGCACATCATTAATTTTAATTAACAACCGTTCCATTTCCATATACCGCTCTTTTTCTTCAGCAAATTGAGTTTCGACATTCCTCTTATGGTCCTGACCGGTGAGACGAGTGTAACTATTGATAATTTTAGGGTTCCGTTTAATCTCAATAGAAAATATGCTTTCTTTTTTGATTAATTTTCGAACCCGTATAATTAACCTCTGTAATCTATCCAGTGCATCCCGATAATTCCCGCTCTTTATTAATTGCAATGCCACCCAGGATTGAATATCAATATCTAATTCATCTAGAATTTCATGGCTCATAAAGATAATTTCATATGATTCTTCTGTTAATTTATAGACATAGATTTGTTCTTCCAAGTTGCTACTTTCAAGTTCATCCTCTAAAAATCGAAAGGAATGTTCTTCCCATTGTTGTTTTTTTTCGTTGAAATAAGGGGCTTTAAAAGCATTCAAGTAGCGTGGGTCCCCACTCCAGATAAGCCCTTCAACAATGCGCTCACTTCTTCCCTTACTCGCTTGAAAATTATATTTGGTCAGGACTTGTTTGGTTAGATGCTCTAATTCGGGTATTGTCCTTCTCTCATCTGTTCGTACTTCACGTTTAAAAATCTCTAATAAAATGTCGAGACAAATGTGCCGTATATACGGTGACAATTCGCCGACTTCCATCCCTGTCCCTAAACTCCATATGGGATTTAATCGTTTTCCACGACTTTCAATATTATTGTAATCTACCTCCACAATTTAACCTCCAACTTTTATATAGTGTCAAAATTTATCACTTCTTGCGGTATTCGCAAGCCCTCTGTAAAAAGAGGTTCAATTTGATGATAAAGATGAGGAAAATGAGTTTTGAAATATTGTTCAGCCCCGCTCGCCAAGACTTGACTGGTTTGTTGTGGATAATATTGTTGTTTCATCATAAAGTCATAGATATCTTCAGCTAATTGTATGTGATAATCGGGAAATCGGTGGACTAAAGTGTAATAAATGCTTAGGCCAGAAGGGTCAATATCTCCAGCGTAGCTAATGGTAGAATTCTTTTCTCGCAACAGCCTCTCGATATATGGAAAGGTAGAAACAATCCCATTGCCTTGACCAAAAATCAATAAACCCGGTCGTTTTTCAAAAATCCATTCGTTCTTAGCTAATTGTTTTTTTAAAGTGCGATACGTCGCTTTACCCTCAATAATCAACACGCGAATGTTGGACATCTTATCGAAATCGGCAGATATCCAATATTCAAATTCATTTTGTTTCTCCTCTATTTTCAAATCATGAAGAGTTAGGTCAATGCGTTTTAAAAACAACTTCCCCTTATTTGAGCTCAAAAATTTTTCGTCACCAAAAAGCATCAGTGACCGCTCTTCTCTATTTATCCAGTTATACTCATCTTTCGTTTTCATAAAACGATATAGGGCTAATAGTTTAGATAAGTTGTCTTCCGTTTGAAGAAAAGATAGTGAGCGGTATTTCCTTACATTCAGTTCATCCAATAGCATTAAAATCACGCTATCGTTCCATCTCTGTTTTTGTTTCCTACCAAATAACCAGTATTGTTCGTGTAGTACCGGGGCAAGATTGTTTAATCTGGATGATTTAACCCGTTGGACCAATCCCTCTTCCTCTATTTGTAGGAGGGATTCATAGAAACGGCGGTACCCTCCGGCCTCTTGATATTCCTTCTCATTATAATAAGAATTCTTTACGGATAGTTCCAAAGCCTTTACGGAATGCTTTGTCTTTTTCGTCTTTTTCTTTGTTATATCGACAATAACTTTCAGCATTTTTGAATACATGACATCACCTGTTAGTAAGATGACGATATTTTCCCCTTTTTCAGGTCACACCAAACCTGGTAAACATTACTAAGTTTGGTGCGAAAGTATAAGATTACGGCTGTTTTCGTATAGTTCCTGAGCCGTTATTTGAAGTTGTTATATCAAGGGGTAACTCATGACCGTCTCAAAATTTATGAAAAGATTCAAGCTTCGTGAACAAATCTCAAACTTAGCAAAGAATGATAACCAAAGAAACTGAACCATATACATACTTAGGGAAATTGGCCTACATAACACATGATAATTAATTCTAAGAACCAGTCTATTTTAAGTGGCAAATACTAGAATGGGATAAAGAAGCTACTTTAGCAAGTTTGTCAAGATTGGAACTTTCAAGTAAACATCAAATTGTAAAAAGCGGTTCCGTAACAAAAAAATCTGGTTCGTCATTAAATGAAAGCACACTACCCGTAAAAAATCGGGTTACAAATAAACAAGGAAATACCTCTACAGGCTTTAAAGCAGAGAAAATAGATTTTGCAGATGCGATGAAACAAAATAAAAAATTAGGGGTAACCGGAGAAAAGCTTGTTTATAAATATGAGATAGATTGTTTAACACAGAATGGACGTTATGACTTAGCAAATCTACATCTATAGTTGAAGGTAATCGTGTAGGATTTGATATATCGTCCTTTGATCTAGATGGCAATCCAAAATATATTGAAGTTAAAACAACTAATGGTGGTAAAAGAACTCCTTTTATGATCAGTGCAAATGAGGTAGCTTTTTCAAATTTAAAAGCTTAGAATTATTATATTTATCGTGTATTCAACTACGACAAAAATACGAATACAGGTGATTTTTATATTCTACAAGGAGACGTATCTAAGTATAGATTACTTGTTCCTACTGAATATAAATTGTACTAAAAGTACTTAATACTCTTTTTCTTTAAGTGAAATAAATTTCTCCTCACGTATAACCTGTTGCAGTTTCCCCTAAAAAAGATATACGTCACTAAAAACTCTTGAAACTTCCAAATAATCATATCCAATTAAAAAAGACCGTCTTCAACGGTCCTTTTTCTTCAAATGCTTTTTTATATTAACGTGCTATAAAAAAAACTATCAATTTCACTTATGGATAAACTATTTTCATTATCATGGCCCGATTGATATGTTTTAAATTCATCTATGAAATGATCTATGTCCAAGTTTATATGTTCGACTTTAAACCCATAATGATACATCTCATCTAATACATTTTTATCAGCCGGGTCTAATATATAGTAATTTTTTAGTGGGTGTTTTTTTGCATTAACTTTTTCAAATAAACCTCTAAACATATGTAATTCACTTTGACTTAACTCATTTGTTCTAATTACCTTGTGCTCCCCTAGGCAACTATTTGATAATATTAAGGAATGAAGGCTAGTAAGTTGGAAACATTGTTTTATATCTATTTCCAAAAAAGTACCTGGTTGTTCAAAGTCATAATCGGGGAAAAATTCGTTCATAGGCATTGAGTACGAATAATATTCTCGTAATGACTTTAACAAAGTAAAATGTTTATTTATATCAGTTGAAATAATAGGATTATTTTTAGTTCTATAAGTACTAACAAATATACTTTGAACCTTTTTGTGAGAAATGTTTATTAGTTTTTCTAATTCAATTTCACAATTTAAATACAGTGTTGATAACATAGCATGGAACAGTGAATAATTACAAAGAAAATAATATGCTGAATAACAGTTAGATTTTCTAACCAGTTCAGCTTCTTTAAAGAAAGTTGCAGATGTAGCTATCTCTTTCAATGCTTTTCTACTTCTAATATCCCATTCTATGATTGCATTGTTATCTGCCAGAATCTTATCATATTTTTTCTTCCACTGAGAATAATATAATCCTTGTTGATTGGTGTTCAAATTTTTATTTAAAAGATTGAAATTCACACATGTGTATTCAGAATATTTTTCAAAAGCCATACTAATATCCCTCCCTGATATTTATATTTATTATCAATAATAAATTACGTTGATAGATTAATACAATAAACGTAATTTAAATTATTTTAAATGATTCAAATCTACTAAATAAGTTTAAACCGGCCGAAAATAACAAAATACAAATCATAAATATTTATAAATCAAAATATAGTAATTAAAAGTCGCATCCCATCTCAATCTATAGGAATATTCTTTCCATAGAAATACATCGTTAAATATACAGATCCGATACAAAAACTAAATTTACATTCTATCGTAATTATGAGTGCAAAAAATACAGTATATTGTGTACAAACTCGAGAAGACATAATAGCAAAGTACAAGTAAGTTATGAAGTAAAAACAGCCTTTTTATGGATAAATAGATTGATATCGCTACTTAAGATTCTTCCGTATTGGATAAATTAGTAACAAAAAATAAATATTAATCATCTTTCTCTTCGGTTCTGGTGCAACAAATACTGTTATTGTGTGCGCCCGGGTAGCAAGATAGCAATAACCGATGAAATTAAAAGTAAATCTGAACAGATTGAAGAATCCACTACAAAAAAGCTAACGAAGCAAAAATAAACAAAATATAGATTTGAATTATATTTCTCAACAACCCAAATTACTTAATCTGGTAAAATAATAATCGGGTTGGCACTCAATACCATATTACGATGGTTCCAGTCGCAGGAAGGCACCTTTGGGTGTCTTTTCTTTTGTTTGAAACACATTCTGGCAAAATACCTGTATCTTTGTTAATTTACGACTCACATAAACCAACAAACTTCGTATATATAATTTGTTACCCTAAATGGGTTGACAATACGAACAGTTATAGGAGGATTTTGTTAATGGTAAAAACAGCTTGTGTAAGTATTATTACTGGAATTCTTTTAATATGTTCAACAGGATGTGCCACTCAAACTGATTCTATTACAACTAAAACTCAATCAGTAGATGATGGCACATATACAACAAAAGAGATCACAGACGCATTTCCTGTAGGAACACCCATAACTACTTACATTCGAAAAGAAGAAAAACTGAACGTAAAACATCTCACCAGTATTACACTTACAGATGGTGGCGTCGGTAGAGTTTTGGAAGCGACAGATGGTTTTGTTGTCGTATGTGGGAATGAAAAAGGAGTTTTTGATGTGTTAATATTTAAAACTTTGGAAGATGTAAAGAAATATGAACAGAGTTTAGCGCGATAATTAATATCCTTCTTATGCCTTTTACACAGAAATTGTCCTCTAGCTCTTGCTATGGCTTTTCCTATGTACAGTATAATTGCATCATGAGTAATCACACGTTATAATAGTCACCTAATTACATATGAAGAGGTGCAGAAAATGAATAAAACAGAATTAACAAAAGTAGTAGCAGAAAAAGCTGAACTTACACAAAAAGATGCTGCTGCAGCAACACAAGCGTTATTAGATACAATAACAAATGCGTTAGCAAATGGAGAGAAAGTACAGATTCTTGGTTTTGGTACATTTGAAGTACGTGAAAGATCTGCACGTACAGGACGTAACCCACAAACAGGTGAAGAAATGCAAATCGCGGCTTCAAAAGCACCTGCTTTTAAGGCTGGAAAAGAATTAAAAGAGGCAGTGAAATAATTATACATATTGAAAAGGGTTTGATATTCATATCAAGACCCTTTCAATATCCTTTTTGTTCATAAAATAAAAAAGTATCATCCAATATATATTAGATGATTCCTCCTCTCCCACCTACCCACTGGTCTGTGACCCTTCACGTTCCTTAAGGAAGGAGTCTTCTTGGCTAAAATGATAAAAAGAAACATATACCTGCAGAAAATAAGAGGTTATGTTTCTTCTTTGATATAGTGTGTAAGATATACAAAATTAGAGTATATCTAATACAAATATTCATTGATTTGTACTACCTTTTCCTCATTTGGCATTAGAAATTGAAATGGAAGAGAATAGATTTGGAATGCTATTCTCAAAAGCTAATGTAAAGGAAGGGATTAGTTCATGTATTCTTTCTTGCAGTGGTCTCTTATCTGCTGCTCCAAGTTCGTCTAAAAGTTCATTCTCTTCCGAAGACTTATCTCCAGTGATTAACATGTTTAACATATCTGAGTTAATCACTTCATGAGGTGAATGGACTAGCCCATTCATCATTATATATTTTTGAAGCATGGATGAATTACCCTCATCTGCTTGCTTCAAAGCTTGTTTAAGATATAAATCAAAATATTTCTGTGCAAATTTCACACCTTTTAGTGGAACGGCTCCTACATGTTCAACACCGTTCCAACGTAAATCCGCAATTGAACTCAACCACCATGCCGGCTCAATAGCCTTTTGCATACGTTGCAGCACTTTGCGTTCGAATCCGGGTTTATGAGTAGAATGTTCTTTTAAACAAGTATCTAACATTTCAGCTTCAATGGCGGCTACGGTCATCCCTTGTCCATAAATGGGATCAAAGTTACAAAAAGCATCACCTAACACTAATAATCCAGATGGCCAATTTTCCATTTGTTCAAAATGTTGACGAGTTGATTCATGCGCTCTAAATCCTCTTGGGACACTAATTGGATCTAACTCTTTGATTAACTCCCTCATCATAGGGGTAACTAATGAATCCAGTTCTTTTTCATATTCTTTTGAATTGGTTGGCGGATAGTGCGTACCTCCAGCAACAAATAGTAGCGCTTGAGCTATGTTATCTTCAATATATAATAGTCCTACAGCACCAACGCTTTTAGCAGGATCTCCTTCAGAAATTGCACTCAATTTCTCTTTGATATGTGGGGGTACTTTATAATATCTCGTGCTATATCCAAAATTCACCTTTAAACGTTCTGGTTCTGGAACATCATATCCCATAGATGTAAGCCATTTATTAAGTTTAGATTGACGACCACATGTGTCAATTACCAAATCAGTTAACACAGTTCGCTTTGTTTTTAATTCATCTCGTTCTTGAATATTGATTCCAATAACGCGCTTGTGATCAGACGAAGTTAGAAGACCTGTCACCGCTTGCTTTGAATGAAAATGTACATTAGGAATTTCTTGTACACGTTGGCGGATTGTCCATTCTAACAACGCTCGACTGCTCGCTGCACCTTTTCGTTCTATAACTAGTTCAAGTGCCCCATAAGGAGAAAATCGAATCATTTTATCATTCTTGACATTATGGGCCCCTAGATTTAATAAATCATCAACATATCCAGGAAAGAAACGGTTCATAATTATTTCTCCGCGTGGTAATACACGATGAGGATGAAAGTCTTGGGGTGTACCTGGACGTTGAGATGGTTTTTGAGGTAACTCATCTTTTTCAACAACTATCACTGTCTCAAAATAACTGGAAAGCACGCGTGCAGTAAGCAAACCTGCAATACCAGCTCCAATCACGAGTGCCTTTTCTCTTTTTTGCTGTTGATATAGTAATTGATTATCCATCAATAATCTCTCCTCTTCCTAAAAAGTATATTTGTTCAGCATGAATCTATTAAAACTTTTCCAGAAATCAGAATAAACAAATAATGATTCTTCATTATTTCAGTAAGGAGCCCGATGAAATAATAGTTAATATAGTGAAACAGATACATATCAAAACACTACAATTCCCCCTGTTATTATAAGCTATTACAAGTGAGAAATAATTAACGTGACCAGTACAATTGTAGTATCTGATAGCACTGTTCTTAAATAGTTTGTTTTTCCAGTAATAAATGTGTCAGTACACCCAGCACATTTTATAGTTATACTTTGAAGTTTAATTCTCTCTTAAATATATATGTTTACATTTTTTTAGATATACGATTTTAAATCCTTCTGAAAACTCAATTGACAAATGCCCCCGTATCATTACATTGCAAAGTTCACCCTAAAATAGTAATCTGTTGAAAAACTCACTTTAACGAACAGGTGCTTTAATTAGATAACTTTATTATCTCTGCAAAGGTATTACAATTTTAAATACGTTTTTCAACCCTTTGGCTTAGGTAATACAATTCATTTAAATAATAAGATTATACTGTATGCTAGGATACCTAAAGCAATCTTGGTAATTCCTTTCAATATACCCATATTAGATCTGTATCCAACATTCATATTATTAAAATTAAGTTGGTCCAAGTCAGAAAAAGTACACTTAAATGAGTATCCTTTTTCAACAAAATTCAGGTTCATATAACTTGTATAACTGCCCACCGCTTATAATTGCTTTTTTAATACTGCTTTTTCCCCCTTTAATATTTTTTATAATTTGCACCTTAAATGTATCACTTTTGTTATCCTTTTAAATATTTTGGGTTTTTAGAAATATTTATTTGATTTTTAGTAATATTAGAATTCTATTTTATCAAATAGAAAATAGAGGATTTGATAAAAGTATGTAATAATGCATAATAAGCCAATCAGATATTATGATATACTTTCAAAGAGCTGATACAAAATTTCTTTAAATTGGAAAACTAAAGTTTTATCTACCTAATTGTGGGGACGCCTTATGGCGTCTTTTTTTATTAATAGAAAACCCTTAAGCATTCATATGCTTAAGGGTTTATCGATTGAAAGTTAGTGCCGTTTGGAATTCCTTAAATTAAGAACAAAGCGGGATTACTCTTAAACCAATTAATAAAGCTGCAGCAAACGCTGGAATTGGCGCAGGAATCTCGATACCTTCTACAACTAAAAAGTATTGACCATTTACTAATTTAAAACAAACTAATTGCATGGCTAATCCTCCCTTCTGTTAGGATTAATACATTATATTAAATAATCTTATTATTAATATAATTAAATTTTTTGTTTTTTAGAAAATGGGTAATCAATATTCCGGGGAAGCACATTAAATGATCTCTCCCTTATTTTCAAAAGGACCTGCTCAATTCATACGTAAAAACATAAGGTAAAGTGAACCCATTAAAACACATGGAATGACCCCTAGTCTTTTTCTCTTATCTAAAGGAGGAACTATTATTATGGGATATGGTGGTAGTTGCGGCGAAGGCTGCGGTTTTGCTGGAGGCTTTGCTTTACTCGTTGTACTCTTTATACTTTTAATCATTATTGGATGCAGTTGCTTCTGCTAAAAAACTATTAGAAAAGCACCTTAGGGTGTCTTTTCTTTATGCGTAAGAACCTCGCCATCTTATGGAAATGACGAGGTTCTTACCTATATTATTTAATATCTTGTTCCAGATTTTTATCAAGATTAGAATTACTATCATTATGGTAGCGTTGGTAGTTCTCTTCATGTAGCCTTTGTTGTTCTTGTTCAACTTTATTATCATGATCAATCACCTTAATAACAAAAAATAATATTACGATTACAAACACAACAAATGGGATGAGAGCAGTTTTAGAAAGCTCCTTTAAATCCTCTTTTGCTTGTCGCTTTTCTTCTCCTGTTGAAAAGAGATAAGCAAATAAAGCTATTATAAATGCGAAAAAACCTAAGAGTATTTCTACAACTGCAAAAATAGCATCTAACATTACTTATGTATCCCCCTAATATAACATATATGTATTACTAATTAGCCAATAATTACCTTAAACATTATATCAGCAAGAGTACACAGAAGTATAATAAATTATTTGTATAGTTTGTTTTATTAATTAATATACTTTACTATAAAATAATTCAAGTCGCCCGAAGACCCCTTAAGTTTTTTTCTTTTTTGTGAAAAGATAAGATCCTAGCTCCGATCTTACCTTTTTTTATTTGTTAATTTGCAATAGGGCTACCGCCATACACCCATTCTCATGATTAGTTCGTTTTACTTTTAATACTCTCAGTTGCTTTTTTAAATAGTTTCATTGCCTGTTCTGCTTTATTATTTGCCTGTTCCAACTTACTATCATTTTGTTCTTCTAATGCTTCTGAAAGTAATCGCAGAGCATCCCAGTAATTATCCATTGCCTGTTTTATCTTTTCTTGTTCAACTTCTAACTCTTTAGGTGCCTCAAGGTATTTCATGTCTCTTACGTGTGTTTTTGCCATATCCAAACTCAGTTGGATTTCACTTTTCTTTGACTCATAATCCTTTACATCTGAATGTCCTATATCTTGTATCAGTCTGATAACTTCATCCATCTTATTTGTATTTCCTATGATGGCTGCTTTGTATTTATCAACTTCTGAACCACTAACTTTTTCATTTAAATCATCCTCACGATGACCCTCTTTCGCATGTTTCTGGTTCTCTTCCTTTACCTCTTGCTCTATATCAGGGTATTTCTCGTTTATCCCCTTAAATACTGTCTCCCATTTAGAAACACCATCATCTATCCCAAACATACCGGTTTGTATGATTTCTTTTGCTTTATCCTTATTATATTCACTATCATACTTACGGTCATCATACTGTCTAACTGCATCTTCTACTTTTATTAGGTGTTTTCTAATCTCTTCTACCCCTTCTTGTATTAAGAATTGGTAGTCTTCATACTTTGTAGGTGGCTTGATTTTTTCAAAACGGTTTATATCCAAACTAATGTGACTAATTAAAGAATCTATCTCACCTATGTAGACACTCTTTTCTGTAAATAATTCATCAGTTTTCTTTTCTAGTTTTTTCAAATGATACTGGAATTCTAAGTGCAGTTCAGTCAAACGATAAGGGTAATCATTTTCAGATACCTTTACCTTCTTTTCAACTTCCGTGTCTAATACATTTGATTTACTTTCTTTACTACTTGATTCCTCTTCCTTACTTCCCTTTTCATACTCAATTCTAGACAATGCGTTTCTTAGTTGGTTTTCAATGTGCTCATCACTATAGTGCAATTTCTTTAGGTCAGATACCATTTTATCTGCATCATAATACTTATCTACTTTTCTATACTCTGACTGTGTAAGTCCATATGTATTTAATGTACAACCTACTAGCATGAAACTAACACTTAACCCTGCTATTGCGATACCCTTAAATGATTTATTAATACTCATTTTAAACTTATCCCCTTTTTCTTTTAGTAATTCTTTTCTTCAACAATAGACAGGCCTTCATGAGTTTTTACATTGTCTGCTGCGTCAGTTTAGCTTTCCTAACTTATTGTTTCAGTCTTAACTTGAATTTCTTCCTTATAATTACAAAAAGGATATACCTAAACATATAACTGCTAGTAAGATATATCCTTATATTATTTTATAATGATAATAATTAATGAGTCAAAGTGATTTTGCGAAAATTATACAAAACAGGCATAATTTATTAGTTACTTGTCAAGTTATGCTTGGTACCACAATAAGATACTAGAGAATTTCTCATTGTAGTACCCTCTACTATCTTTACAGGAGTAGCAACATGTCTTCATCAACCTAAGAAAGCAAATAACCAAACATAATTTTGTGCTAACTTGTGACAAAAAACCTCATTTTTTCGTTTCGGGGAAATTCTGAATTCTTAAATTGATGTGCATGGGTTACCGCCACATCGCTATCAACCTAACAAAACAAAATACACCCTAAAATAAATTAGAACTATTTGTTCAAGAGATTCAAAGTTACTCGTACTTATCTCCCAATTAATTGTGCATTCTAACCTTTTCATCTACTAAGTTTTCTTACTAAGAAATGGAATCTAAAAAAGAAATAGAAATGAGCCTTTTTTATTATTTTGTTCATTTTTTTCGTTTTAGGAGAGATTTTGTTTTTTAGCTTGATAACAATGTGGAGATATCCTAGGTTTAAAAATCCCTTTAGTTACTACATACTAGCAACAACCTTTTGAAATTCAGGTTACTCCGATGTATAATTATCAAAAAATCTAAGGAGTTATATATATGGCTAATATAAAAATAATAGCTGAGGTTCTGAGTATAGGGTTACAAATTGGTTTATTTTCAAAAACTGAAATAATTGATTGGGCTGATCAGACAATTGAAGCATTAGATAGCCCTTCTATTGAAATTATAGAAGTTTCTCTATCTAGTAATGATAAGTTGGTTGACATCGTACCGAAATTAAAAAACGTAAAAGGAACGTATGATAAAAAATTACCAGTAAAAATAATACTGGGGCTGTTATGGGATAAATTTATCCTAAATGAAGAAAATGTATTGAAAATAAAACCATTTATATCTAATTTGATACATAATAATTGCTGTGAGGGATTCAGTTATGTAGATGAACAGCTATATAATTTTAATGAGGAAATTAATTTAGCCGCAGATAATATATATGGGAATCTAGAGGATATTAGTCAAGAATTAAAAAGCTTTCTATTTCCTTATAAAGACTTTAGTAATTACTTCAGTTTTTGGGAAACTTGAAAAATATTAAATTGATGGTAATAGATTATTCGGAAATGTATTCCTATAAAATAGTAGTTTTATTATTACAGCTATCCTACAAAGTGGTTTATCTGTTCATGAAAAAGAAGAATTCATTACATATAATACCGAAATTTATTTTCCTGCTTTAAACCTCACTCCTATAGAATAGCTAGTACAAATAGTTGAACTCTTAAAAAGAGCTTAAAAAAATAAATAGTAAGACCAATTTTCAACCACCCTTTACAGGTGATCTTTTACTTTTTCTACTTCACATATACAAAGGCTTCATTTGTCGTAATATAGTATATTCCCCCCTTTTCATTCATGATTCTTTACTTTTTTTCTCCCTCTTGCCAATGAATATGGTATATAATTGAGCACCTTCCAAAACTGTTTTTCTTCCACATTAAGATAAAAATTCACTATCAACTAAAGTTTCTATTTCTTCACCGTTTCCCCAATACATAACTGGATTAGGTCTACTGGAGGCTAAAGAGGCTAGAAAAGCAGCAAAGCTAGCGTAAGGTGCTAAATTCCCTCAAAGCATCTCAAAAGCTGAACAATTATTTAATATTCCTATACTCTCCATCTAATATTTGCAAATAACCCATGAGATAATCTCCTTATATACTACATATGAAGTTTATCACTTAATATTTATTGAAGAAAAAACGATGCATACAATAATCAAATCTAATTAACATATCATTTGATTATCGGTAGCAAGATCAAAGAGACTCCCTACTCTTAGAAAGGAACCTCCAATTCATATTATTACCCCATGCCCATCAACTTACGAATTTTATAACACCTCAAAACAAAAAGTCATGAGCTAACTTTCGGGGGTCACCTCAAACGAGCCTATGACTTTTTATATGCTATATCACAAATAATCTGGGAACACTTTACAGCCCTTTTCTTGCTCCATATCATGTCCAAAGAAAATAATCGGATTTTCTTTCTTAACAACATCTTTTAAACGTTTTATTGAAGATAAAGCTAAATCCGAATCAAATCCAGCAAACGGTACTTCATCTTCAAAGTTTTCTTTCGTATATGATGCATCAATAGTTAGCAACACTGGACCTGATTTTTCCGTCTCAATTAATAATGACTGATGCCCTGGCGTATGTCCCGGTGTATATATTAATTGCACACCTGGCACTACTTCATAATCCCCTTCAATGATTTTATAGTTTAAATTCGGCAATATACATTCTTTCAAATATTCCTCTCTGTGGAGTGCTACCTCATATTCAGCACGCTGCACAATAATTGGTGTATTTGTAAAAACGCCATTTCCTCCTGCATGATCAAAATGCAAGTGAGAACTAATGATATAAAGAAGATCTTCTGGCTCATATCCGGCACGCTTTAAAATATTTATGATCCTATCGTTCTCATTCATTTTAGGTAAAACTTGTCCTTCAACAAATGTACCTTTAAAAAGATTCTCATTATTAAGAGCACTTTCTGGCATACCTGTATCTACTAAAATAAGTCCCTCTTCTGTGTCCAAAAGATAACACCAAACAGGTAAGTTTAGTAGTTTACCCGGTGTAAGTGTACTATTAACTGAAGAATGATCCAACATACAACGACCTGCTGGGAGGAAATAAAGCTTCTTTACTGTCATTATGTATCCACCTTTACAAATAATTTAGGATAAAACATTACAATATAATATTTCGCTTATTAGAAATAAACTCCTTCTCACCTTTCATTATTTCAACCATTATTTTTTCAATTGTTCACAACTTTTCATTACAAATTCAGTGATACTGGAAAGCCTATGCAGGAATTCAATCCGCCTTTAGGAATAGGATAAAATTATAAATCCCTTAACATTTCCTGTAACTTTCCTCCGTATTTTTCAGCAATTCGAAGTCTTCCGCACTTTGAATATCCTCATCAATGTCCATAATTATGAGGAGTCTAAAAATTTGAAGAAAACAACAAAAATAGTGTAAAAAAGCTACATACTATTTTTGTTGTTTTCTTTTTTAATCAGTATAAATTTGTTAATTATTACAAGCGTTTAATTTATTACACTTTTTGCGTGCTTTAATTTCCTCCGGTTGAGTACCAAGCCAATAAGTTGGAAAAGCTGTCCCTTCAGTAACACCCCCATCACGATGCATGTAATAACGCTCATCATGGTTAGCTTTAAAGTTTCCTTCAAGTGCAAGTTCCACCCACTCTGCACCAAAACGAAAAATTTCTGCAGCTACTCCACCAAGCGGGTGAAATTCATTCTCATAGACGCGTATCTCCTTTGGTGCTTCTACAAACTCATAAAGACTTAATGCTTCTTCCAAACGGGTAAGTTCATCAAATTCTCCTATTCCCATGAAGACTGGACAAGTAATCTTTGGCGCCAATTTCCACAGGTTCATCTGTCTACTCAACTCGTTTTCAAAAGCAACTTCATCAGTGTAACCAGACATGTACATAAAATTGGCTTTGAAACTCGGCTGAGCTCTGTTAAAGATGGTATCAAATTCACCATATACACCTTCAAAAGTGGCTATAGCGTTTATACGATTATCACTCGCAGCAGCGCGCATCCCCCAATACCCACTCATACTGATACCAAAAAATCCAATCCGATTTGAATCAACCTCAGGTCGTTTGGATAGAAAATCGATATAACAACTAACGGCGCGTTCGTAATTAGTCAAATCAACTTTTAGACCTCCTGATACAGATTCACCTTGACCTGGTCCTTCAATTGATAGAGCTACGATACCACGAGACGTATAATAGCGTTGCGCAATCTGTATATAGTCTTCCTTAATCATATCCATACCTGGGCCTAATATTACTGCTGGTGCATTACGAATTTCACCTGAAGGTAAATGAAGTAGTGCATATATCTGTTTGCCTTCAAATTCTAATACTATACGTTGTACCGTTCCCCCTCCAAGTGACGAAATAGCTGCCACACATTCGTTACAACGCTCTCGAAACGCTAACTTTCGTGGATCATCATTAAAATATGAATATTGTGCACGTCCCCACATAACAGCAGCTCGCTGATACAAATCACGGGCAGTAACTGTAAATCCTTTTTGTTCATAATGTTTTGCACGTTCTTGAGCCTGAGAAGCAACCGTCGCCCATGCTTTTGGTATCATTGCTCCACTCTTTACTTGAGAAAAAACTTTATCAAAATCAGTGTGGTCGTGTCCTAACTGTTCCATAGTTGCCTTTGCTTCAGGATGCAAAGCATCAAACCCACCAAGTGCAAGGGCTATATCTAAAGCCCATCCTTGAGATTGTGAACGTTGAGTCATAATAATCATCCTTTACGTTTTTTAATTAAGTACTTAACAATTAAGTACTTAATTAAAATAATGAAGTATAATATATACTTTTGTCAAGACTACAAACCAAGTCGTCTTATTATTTTATTGATGATTTAAGGTGAGCATATATAATATTGCTTGGAAAATGAATAGCCAGTCTCTACTTAATTTGACTCTACTCTTTTTCATATGTTAATGTTAACACCATATAATTAAGTACTTAGTTAACGGGAAAATGGTGATGTTATGAAAAATTCTTCAAATAAGTTAACTGCGATAGACGAACTTAGTCAGGCTATATATAGTCTGACTGCAGCCGATGGACGTTTAAGAGGGCGAGCTACTCGTACATTAGGGGCAGTTTCAATGGTCCATGCTCGAACCCTTAAAGTATTAGCTGAAGAAGGCGAATTGTCAGTCAAAGAATTAGCTGATCGAGCAGAAACTACCGCCGCTGGTATTACTCAATTAATCAATGGATTACAACAGGCTGGTTACGTTGAGCGTGTTCGTTCAAATAACGACCGGAGAGTTGTCAATGTCCAACTTACGCCTAGTGGTTTAAACTGTCACTTAGAAAGAGAGAAAAAACTAAAACATATTCTTAATGCGAACCTTTCAGATTTTGATCCAGAGCAAATCGAGAAATCCTCTGAAATAATTAGATGTCTAGTTCATGTTCTTGACCAACTATAATAGTATTGAGTTTTTAGAACTAACACATCGCTATTATGCTAAAAGAACTAGTTACCCCAAAATAATAAAACCGCACCTCCAAGTATTAGATAACTATCTAATACATTTGAGGTGCGGTTCACTTAGGTCATTGATGTTTCAGCTATTCTCTTTATTTGAAAATTACATCTACCATACTAATTTAATATTATATTCCTGAAGCCAACTATTAACTTGAAGTAAATAATCTATTATACCTCGTGCATCATTACCTGAAATTACTTCGTCTTTTCCTTCTGCAATAGCACGAACTCTTTCTACATTTATTAATGGTAAAATAGGTGATTGAGGATTGTTCAACACATGTAACATCCAATCACTAATACCTTGTAGATAAGAAGCATCCTTTGTGCTTGGATATGCACTTTTTTTGCGATAAAGTACATCCTCTGGAAGTACATTTTCAAAAGCTCGACGTAAAATACCTTTTTCAATATTGTCTATGCTTTTCATTTCGAATGGAACATTCCATAAGTATTCTACAAGCCGGTAATCGCAAAATGGAACTCGTACTTCAAAGCCATTCATCATACTTGTACGATCTTTTCGTTCTAGCATAAATGGCAAGAAACGTGTAATAAACATGTAAGACATTTGACGTTGCTTCATTTGCAGATCACTTTCACCTTCTAAAAAAGGAACCTCAGCAACCGCATCTTCAAATTTTTGTTTTTGATATTTTTCAGGGCTAATCTTTTCTTTAAAATCCTCTGATAAAATTTCTGTACTATACCATAAATTAACACTCCAAGGGAATATCTCTGCATCTAAAAACTTCTCTTGATGGAACCATGGATATCCTGAGAACACTTCATCTGCGGATTCGCCTGAAAGTGCAACTGTTGCGTCTTTTTTCATTTCCTTAAATAGCAAATAAAGAGACGTTTCTAGTTCCCCAACTCCCGGTAGATCACGCGCTCGCATTGGAATTAATAAATGCTCTATTAAACTATCTGATCCCAACTCTATAGAGTGATGCTTTGTTCCTACATATTCAGCCACACGTTTCACCCAAGGTTCATCACGATCAAAACGAAGGAAGTCTTGCTCAAAGTCTTTTTCATCATTGATGAAATTCAGGGAATATGTATGAAGGTGTTCCCCTTTATTCCCAAATTCGTTTCCTGCTAAACCTGTTAGACCACTTGAATCTAAACCTCCGGAAAGCATAGATACCACTGGCCTATCAGCAATTAACTGACGTTTAACCGTATCTTGTAAAATGGAGCGGATTGTCTCCACTGTCATATCAATATCATCTATATGTTTTTTACTTTCAAGTTTCCAATACTGTGTCGTATTTGAACCATTAGAGGTAAACGTCATATAATGACCCGCACGTACTTCATGTATATCCTTAAAAATCGCATGACCAGGAGTACGTGTTGGTCCAAGACAAAATACCTCAGAAAGTCCTTCTTTATCTACTTCTGCATTTACAAGCGGATGCGAAAGCAAAACTTTTAACTCTGAACCAAAGAGAATTGCGCTTCCTCTTTGAGCGAAAAATAAAGGCTTCACACCTAGATGATCACGACCAAGCATCAATTTCCCAAATCTTTCATCCCAAATACCAAAAGCAAAAATCCCATTTAAGTGTTGAACACAATCTTCTTGCCATTCTAAATAAGCATGTAGTAATACCTCTGTATCAGACTTTGTCTGAAATTCATGACCTTTCCCCTCAAGTTCTTTACGTAATTCTTGATAGTTATAAATTTCTCCATTGAACGTAAGGCCAATCGTATCATTTCCATCTTTATACAGCATAGGTTGAAGGCCACCTTCAGGATCAATGACGATGAGACGTCGATGACCTAATGCTGCTCGTTTTGAAAGCCAATGCCCCTCTGCATCAGGCCCTCGGTGAGTGATAGCATCTGTCATTTTTTTTAACGTTTCTTGTTCATGAGACAGGTCTTTAGACCAGTCTATCCACCCTGCAATTCCACACATAGTGTCTACCTTCTCTCAAATAGTATAGAAACCGACTAAAATTAAATATCAGTCGGTTTTCCGTAAAAAATCCGACTAAAAACATCTTTTAGTCATGTTTATATAATAAAACGAATTGAATAAAAAATCAAATAATTCAATCAAGAAAGAAATCACTGTCCCCTTTCACTTGAATTCTCATCGTCCGATTAAAAAGTTATTACCTTAAACTTTCATTTTTATCCTAAGTTATAAAGTTGCATTCTATTATAGTTATATACTAGAAATGAGAATGGTGTATGTTATTCTATAAGAAGCAAATAGAGGACTTTCTATTAGGAGTTAAAAAATTACAAATGGACTGATACAGAATGTAATGAAAGAAAACTTCGCTAAATATTTCAAGGATAGGGTGTAGACAATGATCAAATTAGAAAAAGAAAATAAAAAAATGAAAATCATTCAATCTGCCACAATACTGTTCTCTACGGGTGGTGTCCGTAACACAACGGTCGATGAAATTGCAAAGAAAGCTAAAGTTGGTAAAGGTACTATTTATTATTACTATACAGATAAAACTGAAATATTATGTGACTGCTATATGCGTCATATTCAGCTTATACGTTCACAATTATTTGATTTATATAAAGAGGAAAAAGATGTTTTACTTCGAATACAAAAAATCCTTCATTATATCAGCCTAGAATATCATCAAGATCCGTTTGTTTCTACACTCTTTCAAGAATATAAAGAGTACCATTCACCTGAAATTACAGCTTGTTTTAAAAAGTCTGAAGAAGAAGCAATTAAAATGATAAGTAATTTGCTCGAAAGAGGTTATCAGCAAGGAGCTTTGCATAAGGTACCATTACCACTTACAGCTTTTATGTTAGTACGAATGATTTTTAACTACGAACAGGATTACATAAAAGATGATAAAAGTGATAAAGAATTTCTGCAGTTGCTAAAACATATGCTTCTTAAAAACTAGTTTTAACCACATACAAAAAAATTGCGGTACAAATATATGAAGAAGAACATGAATAATGGATGGTTTAATAAGCTCTTTTCAGTCTGGACAAACCTGCAAAATATCCAACGCTTATGTAGGAATGACTGATAAAAGAACAACAGCGATTACAAGATCAAACTGTAAGGGAAAAAAGAATGAAATAAAGTATTCTGCTCGTAGTTCAGTTTTAGCAATATTAATGAGAAATACCAATCATTTACTTGTGCTGATAGGAGAAGTAAATGATTGGTATTCTTTACGTTAGCCAATATGATTTTAATTTAACGAATTCCCCGAAAGAATTCTCCTTCCTCAAGCGTGTGAAGGGCGTAGCCCAACGGTAGGTGGGAGATGAATTTCGGTTTGGCATAGCCAAAAACTTTTGATAAACTAGCTATATGAAGTTCTTTGATAACTTGATATATGAGGTTGCAGGAAGAAAATAGAGTGCGAAAACCAAGCCATTCGGTTCCTGCGTAAAATATCAACCGTACCAAAAGAGCGTCCAAGCGTTGGACATCTAGGGGTGGAACACCCCGAAGTAACGCTCAGGGAGACGAAAGGGTACTTTCGTCGTGGAACTGAGAAGCTCCCACTTCAAGCTTTGCTAAGTGGCGAGTAGTTCACTAATCTAATAACAAACCTTTAATTTAAACAAATCTAGTTCAAGCAAAAAAAGATGTCCTAGTACCATATCTACTAGGACACCCCTTCATTTTAATCATATATACATAACTTCTCTAAATTTCTAAATTCTATACATCTCTATCAATTAAATAATAATTAGATATATCTCCTATCTAAAACATAGTATTATTATTAGCTGTTTCATTTGGAATCTCTTGAATTACATCCCAGTGTTCGACAATCTTACCATCCTTTATACGAAATATATCCACTATAGCAACTCCCTTATCTTGAGAATTAGTACGAGAATGTACATGAAGAGCAACTGTATCTCCTTCAGCTACTACACGTTTAATCTCTGCAGAAGAGTTAGAGTTTTTAACAAAATCCTCCTTAAAGAAATCCATGAAAGCTTTTCGTCCATCAGCCACAAAAGGATTATGTTGCTTATAATCTTCACTTACATATTTAGGTATAATATCGATATTATGTTTGTTAAAAACTTCATTATAGAAATCAACTACCATCTTTTTATTCTTTTCTTTTTCTGTCACATTATCTTTCGATACTGATGCAACATTCCCGCTCTTTATTGCGTTACCTTTGTTTTTACCTGTGGAAGCTTGAAATATCAAAGTCGACACAATTCCTAAAATAAACACAGAAATAATTATTATTATTAAATTTTTATCTAATTTCATATACATCTACCTCTTCTAATCATATAAGTTATATTCCATAACATACTTGAAGAAGGAGAAACCTTCCCCAAAATGTGATATAAGGGGTAATGTTAGCAAAATCCGTTTATCCTAACACTACTCCTTATACAAGGTATGTTAGAAACGATTAACTCTAACTCAATACCTCATTAACAGTTGCACTGTCCACAATTTGAATAAACTTTTTAACCTTATCATTCTCATCAAATTCGTAAAGATGACAAAAATCTGCTACAAATGATTTTCCTGTTGCTTTATATGTCCCACTATACTTTCCATAAACGATTACAGTTTTATCATTAAATGCATAGATTTCATCCTTTGCACTATAGTCATTCCATTCTGTCCCAAGACGTTCATGTACGTTTTTCACTACTTCATCTGGACCTATATAAGTCCCTGCATATGGAAATCCAGCGGCTTCTGTCCAAGATACATTCTCATTTAAATACGCTTTGAAAGCATCCATTTTCCCTTCACCAGTCAATACATACGTTTCATGTAATAGTTTTTGATATTTATTCATAGCATTAACCCCATGGCATTTCTTTTGTTACAACTTTTGCACTTAATTCTAATACACCTTTATTAGCATAGCCTGGATATGCTGTTTCAAGCTTTGCCACAAAATCTTTTGAAGTGTTACTTTCTTCAGAAGCTTGAATTGCAGTGCTTAGATAATCCATAGTTGCAATAATCGCTTGATTATCTAAGGATTTTTCGATTGATCCATGGCTTGGTACAATAATGTCAGCATTTAACGCTTGTAATACTTGCAAGTTCTCAATCCATGCCTCCATTGCTGCTTTTGAACTAGTATCTGCTAAGAACACATGGATTTCGTTAAATACATCAATACCACCAATTAATAGTTTTAACTCTTTATTAAATAAGCTAGTTCTGTAATTATCTAAGCCTACAAGTTCAAATGTTAAGCCTTGAAAGTCAATAGATTTACCCCTAAACACTTGAGGTAATACCACATTGCTTGGTGCATTTTCTCCAAGAGCGTCTTTCCAAACTTTTAATTTACCTAAGACAGAATGAACAATATGTTCAACAGTAGATTCTGTAGCATAAGCAATGGCCTCTGGGTATACTGCTTTAATGCCCTCTAAACCAAAATAGTAGTCAGGATCTCCATGGATAATAAAGATTTTCTCTAAAGATAAGTTATTTTTCTTGAGGTAATCAACAATTTCTTTCGAATCAGATTGGGTGAATTTTGAATTTATTAAGAATGCATGTCCTGCTTTCTCAACCAAGGTTGCAGTTACCATAAAACTTTTTTCATCCGAACTAAACACCGTTAATTTCACATCTTTTTGATTTGTATCGATTGTTTTAAACATAGTATGTTATTCTCCTTTTTGTTAAAGTTATTGAATAGAAAACACATTTTTATCTTGTCCCACCAGAATTCCTCCCTCCTCAATTTCCGTGAAGGTTTGATTGCACCAGCAAATAAGTGGGAGATGAATGTCGGGTTGGCGTAAGCTAATAAGTTTTAGTAAAATTAAAATTGGACCCTCGTCAAAAACAAATTGAAAATATAACTGATATCAGAAAGATTTAAGTCCATCTACTTCTATTCTTCTTTAAAACGTTAAATGTTATATACTTTAACTTAAAATTTTTTAATATAAATTTTTAAAACGCGCTTCAATTTTATCTGGGGTCATTACCCCGCCACCAATAGGGATAATTTGATTATCCTTTTGTAAAAGCAAAGAAGGATAACTATTAATACCAAGCTGTCGAACTTTATTGAAGTCGTTTTGGACATCTATTATTGTTTCTTGAGCGTTTAAACGTTCTAATACTTGTTCAGGATTCAAACCAAGCTCAATCGCAATCTTACGGTATGTTTCAGGATCACTTAGACTTTGTCCCTCATAATAAAACGCTTTTTGCATAGCCGAAGTGAATTCTAACAAACGGTCTGGCGCTAATGAGCGTAAAGCTGAAAAGCCCATTGCAGCATCTTCCGAATTCATTTTAAAAGTACCTTCTGCCACCAACTTTTGGTATGAAGGGCCAAATTCTGCACCTGTAAGTTGATTAATTCTTTTATTTCCCTCTTCTATATATGAGAAATTTTTCATTGGTAAATTATCTAAAAATAACCCTCCACATAAAACCGTTAACGGCACTTCAGTGTGTTTTTTGTAAAATCCTTTAATACTTTCTGAAAAGCCATAGCACCATCCACAATATGCGTCCCATACATATATAAGGTTTTCTTGTTTCGTTTCCATTTAAATCTCCTACCTTTATTTTTATTAACCAGTCCAGCTATCACTTAAAATGCTCAGCCAACTTTTTGGTTTGTAAAAGTACCTCTTTTTTAGTATCTTGTTCTTTTTTGAGCCACCTTACTATATTTTTCAAAACTAACCCTTCCAAAAAAGATCAGATAAGATCTTTAACAAAAGATAGTGCTGCACATTATTGCTTCAAAATAGAAGATACGAAAGTTCGGTATATACATTAGCCTTTATACGTTAGTAACTTTCTACATTGGGCGACAACATGCAGACGACCATTCTTAATTAAATATATACAACTAATTTTCACTTTAAATAGGTTTAAGTTGTAACTGGATTGATCACAACTTCATGTAACTATTTTAGTTACAACATAGATGGAAGTCAATTCTTTTTTAACAAAAATATTAAATCTCTACCCTAACGCTTTTATAATTCTAGTATTAACAGGTGGCTTTCTGTTCTTAAGTTTGTTAAAACCCTTAGTAATCCCCTCAAAATATATATACTATTATGTTGATAAAAAGCTATACGTTCCCCTAGCCCTGTATTTTCTTCAGGGTCTTTATTCATTATTTTTATTTTTTGATCGTGTGCAACTAATAATAAATTCAAAAAAGAAAAAACAATTTTAAATTTATTATTGTATTCTTAAAGTATTCCATAACAAACAAGATAGTTAACACCATAAATATAGTATTAACTATCTTGTTTGAATATTAGTAATAATAAGTCTAAATATTATCAATTCACTTTATATTACATATATGTAAAAATAATAACATGATAAGCTTTTTCAAATTTTATCCCTACTAAAGATTTGAAATTAGCATTTCATTACTCTCCTTACTGTTAATATGCCTGGAAAAAGAACCTATAGGGTTCTTTTTCTGTTCATTACATAGAATCCTATATTAATAAAGTAAAAAAAAGAGGGATCTCTCCCCTCTTCACCAATAAAATCAAACATATTTACAATTAAGGACGGGCATCCATTCATCAAGAGATGAAAAGAACAAAAATAGTTCACCTAGTGAATTATAACACATAATCATTCCTATTAATAGATAATATTAACATTTATGGTTTTTTTGTTACAAAATTGTTAAGCATCTTAATATTAAAAGGCTTTATAGGTATATATCTTGAAAGTTGATAGTGTAGTGATAAAATATAAGGAGGCTATATATTATGTTTACAAAAAAACAGACATTAGTAACAACCGTAACAGCTTTAACATTAGGATGTGGATTTACTTTCGGATTAACACCAGCCTTTGCTGATTCTAGTAAGGTGTCCGTAGGCACTACACCTATTCATTCTATTCAAAAACAAGAACAAGAACCTTTTACTGGATATGTCATTTCAGTAGATAACAATTATTTAGTCGTTGCTGCTACTTCTACAAAAGATGAAGCGCTCGCTTATCAACATGATTGGTGGGATCTAGTTTCTCAAAATAAGATTTTAAGAGTTCCAGTTTCCAATGGAGAAGACTACAAGTTAGGTGAAAAATTAAACGTATATGCAGTTGGTTGGACTGCATCATTACCACCAATTGCTGTTATGCCTACCATTGAAAAAGTATTTCAGTAGGTAAAGTTTCCGATAATAAAGCTACCCCATATAAAAGGAGTCATTTAACCTGTATCCTTTGTAAAGGGCATTTTGAAAAAAAGTTAGGCAACATCAAAAAGATGATTTCTGTATCCAACAGGAGTCATCTTTTTCAAATTCCATTGATATCTATAGTGATTATAGTACATTATATATTTCTTATCTCTTGATTCCACTCAACAAAGAACACGAAAGATTTTTTATGTGCTTCATCTTTCAGATGACCAAAAAATGATTCTTGTGGGACGTTATCCCCACAGTTTCCTCTTCTTGACATGGATTGTCCAAGATTTAGCTTTTTGACTAGCTTTTGATTGGTAGGACTTGTGTAGTGGGATCCTTGATCTGAATGAATATATGCACCTTCAGTCAATCGAATCCTCTGATTCCTTTTTAGTTTATGAAGGATTGTCGTTACGAGGCCTAATGTCATCTGTTCTAAAACATGGTAAGCCAACCGCTTAAATTTTATTTACCCTCCAAAAATAGTTTTATGAAAATCATCATTTCTAAGTTAATTTTCATAAGACTATCGTATTAGAGAATTATGTATGATAAAAAACTTGCGCATAGTATAAAAGACTTTGAAAAGCTAAGGGAGTTATATCATCATTTTTATATAGCAAATGGAAGCTTGTTCATTGTAGAATGTAGATTGATTTTTACTATTACAATTTGGTAGATTGTTCTTCAGCTAAGTCCCTAAGAAATTTAGCTCTTTTAAGACCTTTGTATTCGTCTAAAGTTATATCTCTAACAATTGACCACGAACCAAGCCACATTGTTTCTCTGATATAACCATTCGGGATTTTAATTTTGGAAGTATCGCAAGCATTTCTTCCACACATAACAAATAAAGCTTTATTATAATCATCTTTATAATCTCTATTGAATCTATGATCTTTCATATATTGTTCAAATCCGCAATTACTACATTTAATTTGCACCTTTCTCAGCCCCTTGTCTTTTGTTGTTCCACGTATCGTCCAATAGGTATGATTAATAACTTTGGAGGTGTTTGTCAGAAGAAAAGGATTTACATGGTTCGGCATTAGATCCAAGCTCACTAGGCCTAAATCACCACCTAGCCCCTCATTTATAAAGATTTCGTTTACAATTTACATTTGCAATAATAAAATTTAAGCAAAAAGGGACGCCCTAGGACATCCCCTTATTTTTACTCATCTTATACATAACTTATCTAAATTTCCAGCTCTTTTTTACTATCAAAGCTCTTTTTTATTTATTGACTTACTTTTACTATTTCCTTTAGATATCTCTGCATATTTTGATTTACTGCATAGACGTAACATCCATTTATCCCGCGAGATAATAATACGTAATAAATACGTTTAATATAGGATGTTAACTCTTCATTATTTAAATCCGTTCCCTTAATCGGAAGTCCGTTTCGATCCTTATACTCTTTTGGGTTGACGATGATCTTTGCTTTATTCAAATCATAGTCTCCATTTTCTTCACCTGTATAATTACAATCAATTTCAGCTCCTAAGATCGCACCAATATAATTTAAATCAGCACCTTGGGTAGTATGAATACATCCTATTTCCTCTACACTATTCTTAAAATTAATCCAGTCCTTTACCTTTGAGTTCCATACAAATGTATTACCTGTAACAGGATCTTTTATATCATATAGATTCTTATCCTTTTGTGTAGCCCATTTCCAAGAATAACCGGCGACTACGCGACATAATTCATGGTCTTTATTTAAAGATTTCATGGAATCATTTAATTCTGTAATAGAGTCCATTACTTTAAAGTCATAGCCCTGCAATAATCCTTCCTCATAAACACCAACATTATTTGCTATTTGTAGATATTTACGCAGCCATGCTAGATATTGGTCTCCAGATTTCAAACGAAATTGTTTATGTAAGGGATGCCTCTTATAATTCACTGTCAACCGTTGAAATACATCTGTATCTATATCTGCAGGTCGAATTGTTTGGTATGGATCATAAACCACAGTTAAGTGATATGCATATGTTTCTATTAACTCCAACTCAGTTGTATAACCATTATCAGTGACTAAATGTTTTAAATCACGTGCTTGTTTACCAAAATATTGTTTCAGACGATGCGCTTCGTCCACAAAAACATATTTATATTTTGTACCCCTACTTTTTGCCTGCTTAATAAATTGTGAAGGTGACAGTACTGTAATACTTTGTAGACCTAGTTTGTTCATTAAACTCTTATATAAATTTAATGAGTGAGTTTGCGGAACTACAAGTGCTATATCTTCATAATTCAAGCCCTCTCGTGCTTTACCAGTTTTATTGTCGTAAGCAAGCGCATATAAGATATTTGTTAATACAATTGTTTTACCGGTACCCGGGTCCCCTGTAATCAAATGTCGACTATTTGATGTGGTAAGCATCGTATTAAAAATGTCTTTACCAACCTCAATTTGATTAGCCGATAGCTCTTTAAATGGTGAATATTTATAAATAAATTTATTATGTATCTCACCTAAATTCTCACTAGCTACCCCTTCTTCAATTAACTGATTCCAAATTTCTTTAAACATAATCTGAACATTTTCAATCCCGTTATAAGAATGAATCTTTTGGCCCCTAACTTTATTCAGTAAGTTAAATTTATCATCTGCAGATAAATATTCAATTAGCAATGTTTCAATATGCTTAATCGAACTTTCATTAAATAATTCACTTTTTATTACAATAACTTCATTGAATGTTTTACTTTCATCACTTAAATGTGCAACGAAACGCTCATATATATCTGTGGACTTACCTACATATAAATTCTTCTTATCTCGTTGAATATAGACTACTGGTACACTATCAATTTCAAAGTCTCTCGTACAGCCTTGCTCAAACGCCTTTCGCTTCTTCTTAATTATTTCAAATGAAGATAATTTTGCTGCAAATGATATCATTTAAATAACTCCCCACTTTTTAAATTGAATAATATTTGAGTGTGTGGATTGTATACTCGCTGAATACAATCCACACATACAAATCACAATCCCAACCATCCTCTTTCACAAAAACATTTCAAAAAACTGTAAAACGATTATCGCTTTACAGTTCGTCATATTTTTTATTACTTCCAAATGCTTTTTCGACAGGATATTTCTCTGCATTCTTTAATAACTTAGCATGTACTGCCTCTTCTAAATCAATATTCAATTTATCACTTAACATAAGCAAATAAATCATTACATCAGCTATTTCTTCTTTCATTTCCTGCATTTTAGTTTCTGTTGCTTCTTCACTGGACTTCCATTGAAAAACCTCAAGTAACTCTGATGCCTCTAAATTCAATGAAATTGCCAGATCCTTTGCATTATGAAACTGACCCCAATTTCTCTCATCTCGAAATTTTATTACTGCCTTTTGTAAATCTTGCATCACTATTAATCTCCTCTCTTATTCATACTATCTTTTCAAAATAAAACGCATTATATATAGAATCTCAACTAATTCACCTTAATCCAGATATAATCGTCCTCATATTTAACATTTAATTTTAATCGGATTCCCTTCATATATGCATCTAATTGCTTTGATAGGTTCTCATCACCGATTTGATCATATCTATCTACCTCTAAATATAACTTAAAGATACTTCCTTTCGTTAATTCAAACTCCCATTTTAGAAAGTTATGTAACATACTTTCCTTACTCATGTATTCATTTGCTTCCATAAATTCTAATAGTTCATATAAATTATAATATACTAAGCTACTTGGCCTGAGATCTTGACATTTTGGACAATATTCTCTATATCTATCTTGCAATTGTATAATCATTTCTGTACCACATTGATTACAGTTATACATATAACAATCTCCTTCAATTCTCTTATATTCTTCATACTCTTGAAATTATAAATTATACTATTTTGTTTTAAAAATGTTCCTCTTATGCCACTTAAAGTATAATTTATTTTCTGGGCGAATTTCTATCTTAGCTTTGGATGTTAATCCAAATATCAAATAATCTGTTTCTACTATCAATGGAGAAATATGCAATCGCCCCTGGCCATCAAATGTAATAAACCCTTTATCATACAGGGCATCATGATTACAGCAAAGGAGCACACCATTATAAGAATTTAAACGCTCCATACTTGTACTATCTTTCCATGGCTTTGAATGACTCGCTCTTAATAATTCTGGTAAATTTATTCCGCATAATGCACATTTCCCGTTCCACAGCTCCATTAATGCTTTCCTGAATTTTTGCTGTCCAATACGGATTGTAGCTTTCACCTCAGATTCCGTTTCAGATATAACAGGAATTAATGTGTTATTTTCAGTCCTTCTTACCTCATCAACTGATAATTCTAATTGCTCATTTTTCTTCTCATAAATGTTTGAATCACTTATTAGTTCAATTAATTTAAGAGCTAATTCTTCATTACATGGGTATAAATAACCTTGATTTCCATTTGCATCTGATTGAAAAGGAGAGTATTTAATTGGTAAAAGCTGCGATATCTCTTCAAAATTCTCACGTATATTAATTATTTTTTCTAACTCATGATATTTTAAAGACACCAGATAGCCTTCATCATTCCATTGATCATGACTTTTCATAATCGATGGTTTATTCGATTCCTTACAATCTTCTTCAGCAATACTAACCGCTACAATATTCCCTTTTACATAATGAAAGATTCGATCTCCTTTTTTTATATCCATCATTCTTTTCCATGAATGTGGTACATTACCACCTCTATCTTTTTTTGGTGACCAAATAATTCCTAATTCCCTTTCTTCTTGATAAGTATGTCCCTGCATAACAATAAAATGGTTCATATATTCTCTCCTAAAGCGTATATTTACTACACTGATTTCTATTTAATTTAATACTAAAAAACTCTCCTACGATTAGCAAATAACCTATTTAAGTTTTTACTAATAATTAATTATACATTTTTTATTTCATACGATTTTTTCTCATAAATTAAATCCCACACACAATGGTGTTAACATGTGAAAATAATATAGTAGTTTTACATATAAAGTACATATCACACAAATATCTACAAAAGCAGCACATGCGCTATTATTGATTTTTGTGATAAATGGAGGGTTTTAACTAAATACTCATTTATGCAAACAAAAGAGTTGACCTAAAAGGTCAACTCCTCTGCTTCAAATTCTTTATTTCTCTTCTTCCTTTTTTTCCATTTCCCGTTCATTTTTAGCGATTAAATCATGAAAATGCTCTTCTTTGTTTTCTTCTATATACTTCATAAGTTCTTTAAATTCCATTCATATCGCCTCCTATACTTATTATATCAATAATATTATAAGTTGTCAGGAGATTATAGAAATTAAATCTATTTATCATTTTATAAAATTTATTAAATGTATATCCCCTAAAAAACAAGAGCTGATTTTTCGTTAAATTGATTATTTCGAGGTTCATCAACAATAATTTCTTTTGCTTGTTTTGATTCTTTAAAAGCAAAAATTTCTGGTTGCTGACCCGTATTATCATATAAGCTATAACAATCTATCAAATCTTTAATTTTACAAAATGTAGTTGCTACTTTCATATGGCTTTCTTCAATAATATGTTCCGGAACCAATCTTCCTGTTAGTTTAAAACGCATGATTGATCGTTCTAAAGCAACCTTTATTGGAACATCTACAATGATTGCATTAATACTGAATTCAGCTTGTCTTAATTGTTGAATCACTTTTTTATATTTCTCTACATTTTTCATTGTACCATCATACATAAAGTTTATTTTTCTCTTCATACAGATTTTTAAAATTTCCATGGTAATATCACTGCTTTCATCATGAACCAAAAAGGCTGCTTGTTTTATTAGTTCTGTGTCCCCTGATTCCATTAATTGTTGATATTCTGGTATTTTTTCTTTGATCTTATCAGAATCTATCCAAATCATATGTTTCTTCTTACGTTTATACCCCTTACTTACTAACTCTCCAATTGAGCTTTTTCCAGCAGCAGAACCACCACCAAGTAATATGGCTTCAGGTTCTTTTTCTTGCTGTGAATGTTCATTTAAAAATGATTCAATAATCTCATTATGTAGATCCTTACGTTCTATTACATACTCCCCATTGTTTACGTATCTTTCTCGGGTTGTTCTCAATTCGTCTTCTCCTCTTCTATAAATGAATTATTAGGTTCCCTTCAAAAGTTAGAGTACTTACTCTAACCCTGTACTTATAACTTTGATTTCTCGTCTCTACTTGAGATCATTCTTACTATGATTCCATATAGCTCTTTTAGTTAGATGCTATATTTTTCAATTCATCATTACACATTCCTTCTAAACAACCATATTTCTCTCTAACTTAATACCTACTCTATATATCCACTTAAACAAACAAAAAAGGACTCCTTTAAGTCGATTAATTGTGCATAGCAAAATAAGCTATATACACCAATCGGCTCAAAGAAGCCCTTTCAAAATTGAAACAAGAACACAACTTGCTTCTACAACTCAACCACAACACATAAGGTGTGGGAATAAACGGAATCAATTAAACTAACAATATACCTATATATTACATAATTTAGTTATTATTATCAAGATGATCTATTAATAATCGCCCCTCTTTTTAAGAGGATGCGCTTAATTATAATATAAAGCTTGATTTTTTCTCCTCTTAATTATTCATTTCAAATATACTTGATTACATGAAAAATGAGCTACTAATTAAATTACTATTTTATTTCATTCCATAAAGATAAAGCAAAGATCCAATTCGGATCCCCATTCCCTTGATAGCTTTGGGCCGCCTCGTATTCCTTACCCTCGTGAACTACTCTATCTCCTTTTTTATATGCTTTATACGAATCCCATTTCTCATAAGCGTTTTCTTGTTCCTTCGTAGTAACTGTTAAGATATCACTTTTCATTGATTCATTGCCACCCGTATCAACTGCAGAAACTGCATACTTGTATGTTGTATTTGCTTGCAAATTCTTGTCCATAAGTGATGTGGTATTAACAGTACCTATTTCCTTCGTAACCCCCGCAATTTCTCTGTATACAATATAATGATCCACATCTATGTTATCTTCAGACGGACTCCACATTAAGTCAACAGTATTGGCAGTGATTCCCATACTGTGTAACCCTTTAGGTTGAGTTGGCGCTTCTGTATCTGGTTTTTCCATTGTTGTTTTAATAACTAATGCTTCACTTTCCTTAGATATATTCCCTACAGCATCTACTGCTTTTACTGTATACGTGTAATCTGTGTTTGGGCTTAATTTTTTATCAACTACACTAGTACCCGCTACAGTATTAATTACTTCTCCATTACGTAACACTTGATACTCTTTCACCCCTACATTATCTGTTGCAGGCTTCCAATTAAGTTCTACGCTATTTGAAGTGGCTTTTACTACTTGTAGTCCAGATGGCTGAGTTGGTGCTTCTGTATCTGGTTTTTCATTATTAACTAGATTCACATCAATCACATTATAAAAAGCATTTACGGTATCAGCTACATCCCAAACCGCTAAAATGACATGATATCCACTACGATCAGTTGGTACATTAATTTTATGTGATAATTTATTAGATGCTGCAGAACCATCGTGTTTTACAGTTCCTATTAATTCAAGATCCGCTCTTGTTAGAGGTTTGTTTGGGTTCCATCCTTTTTTTGTGATGTAATAGTGCCATTGACTTGTTAAATGAGGAGCAGTGTATTTCCAAGTGAATGTATTCTCTCCACCCTTAACCGTATTCTTAAACCATCTATCCGCTGTTTGTTGATCAAGAATCCCACCAAACAGGCCTCCTGCTGAAGCAATTTTCCCATCAACCGGTCCACCTTGTGGGAATCCTTTAGGCGCTTCTAAACTTTGTGGCTCATACATTACATTGCCACAATTTAAATTCAAAGCTCCATAATTTTGACTGCATAAAGCAGCACGGCTACCTGGCTTTTCAACAAACCCATGTGCATAAGCATTTTGAGGAATTAAAGTTGTACTCATAATTCCCACTGCTACTACAGCAGCACTTAATCCCTTTTTATTTGTAGTCATTTTTCTCAACTGCTTTAGAATTTTTTTATTCATTTTAATAGTCCCCTCCTATTAATTTGCTTACTATATTAAGAGCATTGATGTAAAAGAATAATAAAACATAGATTACAAAGATTAAATAAATAAAAACGAAACCTCATAACTTCATACTTAAATATTCATTTAACTTCCTTTACATCCAAATAGCTTTATAATTAAATTATTACATGATAATTCATTAAACTTATACTGAAATTGTGCACAGTTTTTGAACTTTCTTCTATTCTTATCTACTATTAAAAACTGATTAATACGGAATGACATTAACTCCAACCACTCTTCATGCTCACTTTGCTGCAAATTAGCGATTGCCACATCCTCTAAAGGCTTTCCAACGGTATGTGTCGGACCGTGTTCTCTCATTTCATAAGAAGAAGTGACTTTCATTTCCTTACGAATCATTCCGAACTGTCTATATATGCGTACACTTTCAAGAACACCCTCTAACTTCTCTTGCGTTGCTGTTCTATCAATTTTTGGTAAGAAAGATAATTGTTTATTCATGTAAGACCACTCCTTTTTATTTTTAAATTACTTTTGTCTTAACGTTCCACGTCTACGTTCATAACAAGGTCTATGCTTCCCCATTAAATCCTCAATTTCACGAGTACTTAATTTCTCTTTTTGTTTTTTTGTTTTTCTTCTTTCCTTGTTTGGATTGCTTTTTCCATTCATGTAATTGATCTTTTAATACCTTCATTTCCCACATCCCCTTTCAAAAATAAAGAGGACACCATTTCTTAAAACAGCTTTATTGCTGCTCTAAAAATTGGTATCCTCTAGTTTTCTAGCCGGACTGTATTCTGTTTTCATTTATTTAATAATACCAGCCTGCACAAAGATGTTTCTCCAAGCTTTGTTAACTTGGTATTTATCAACGGATATCGCACGACGAACGATAGCTTTTCTTATTTTCTTTTTCTTTGCATTTGCCATTCCTCTCATCCCTTTCATGCAAACGTCTCTCATTTCCATTTTGGAGCGTTTTACTCCTTTTGATACCTTATTACATTCAAAAATGATCTAAACGTGAATTGTACCTATTTTATAAATTCTTTTTCCCCACAAAAGGATTATTTTATTAGGTTTTCTAACATCCCTCATTTTAAAATTTTCAGATTCAGATGAACATCTAGACTCATAGACCATATTCTAATTTAAACGCTTCCTAAGAAAGCAGGTGAAACTGATGCCATCTATTGTTGGAAACATGGTTGTACAAAATAGTAACGGTTCTTTCAACTTAGGTGATTTTTATAACGTCTCTCCAAAGGAAAATACAAAAGCTTATAATGGTTCAGGCTCATCCAATGTTGCTTTTGTTGCTAATACCTTTAGTGGTGTTAGTGCGACAAACACATTTGATACTGATGTTGCAGACCAAAACCAAGTTGGAACAGCATAAATTTATTCATTTCCCTCTACCCCCCTGAATAAAACTAAAAATCACGTCAATACTGTAGCTAGGCTTTTAAGCAGCCGGAAATCTCTTATGTGTAACCGTACTAATCGAGATCTCCTTCAAGACTGAGCAGTTAGCTTTTGCTAGCTGCTCTTTTATTTTAAATCCGGTTCATATTTATGCTTCTTCTGTATAAAGATCTCGTGAACCAGTTTCACGCAAAAATCTACGGCATCCTCATCACTTGTAATATTTGCACCAATGTTGGCATTCTGAAGTTCTTTTATATCCCGTACCATTTGAGTTTTCGGTATCTGCGTCTCTAACATTTTTCGAATTACTTTAGATTGACTCCCCCCATCGTATTCACACAGAAACTCAATCTCACTCCATAACTCAGTTGGTAAAGTTAACGATACT
The DNA here is from genome assembly GCF_003315125.1 of Bacillus sp. DB-2. Lineage (NCBI taxonomy): Bacteria > Bacillati > Bacillota > Bacilli > Caryophanales > Bacillaceae > Bacillus > Bacillus sp. DB-2. The sequence continues at coordinate 78,236 of NZ_QNRN01000010.1, forward strand.
TTTCTTGTTACACCGATCGCTTTACGTCCTGCTCCTTCTCTTTTCCCACCACGATTGTTTTGTCCAGTCATTATATATATCTCCCCTTTGATTAAAGTTACTTTATTCAAAAATATCCCTTGCATTGGATACAATCAATTAATTTTAGTTACTTTATTCAAATAGAGTTCGACAAAATGAAATTTTCATTACATTAATCCCCGTATAACATTTCCGGTCCTGCTAACACTATAACTGTAACTTAACGTTACACATCCTAACTTGCAGGGCCTAATTTTCTTTTGTACAACAAGCAGTTAGCTAATTAAGCTGATTGCTTTGTTGAGCCGAATGAAGGATTTATAAAAAGATTTCTCAACACCTAGCGTTTGGAAATATATTACCTATTATGGTAATCCGTTGGTAATCCTATGATTTCTATAGCTTCTCTCTCGGACTTCGCCTCAAGCCAACGACGCTTCCACTTTTCGTCTTTGTCATAAAACTCTAATGAGTACGTCATAACGCTATTACGCTTCAAAAATTTGTCCGCTGTACTTGTTGCAGTATAATCAAAAATTTCGACTATATCCCTCCCGTGGTAGTTGTTTCATGCCCCTAACCCCATTGGACGAGATTTAATTTTGTTCTTATCTGCCTGATCCATGATTAATGTGGCGATTTCTAGTTGATTCCTTCCTAGCCCTTTTGCTATTTCAAGAATATCTTTATCCTCATCCCACACTTCTCGTAATTGAATCACTTCGCTTTCATCAAACACTAGGTCCAATCCTTCTAAAGCGATATATCGCCTCTTATTTCAATGATTTTGTATCCTGGATAGCGATTGGGAGTAATGTACTCAATCGCTTTTTCTTTTGCTTCTTTTTCATTTCTTCCTTCCTTCCATACCCATGAAGGAAGGAAGACTTTTGATTGATTTTTATCTAACATAGGCTTTCACTCCTTGTTTAATTAGAAGAAACGACCATGTTATAATAGAGGGACAAAATATTGTGTCGTTTCATGAAATAGCTAATTAGGGGTAATCGACTGTTTTTATTTTCTCAATAACGATTATTCAATAAATCTGTTAACATTTAATTACCGATATGTGTATCAACCAGCCTGTGCATCTGCACAGGCCTTTTACTATGCTAATTTTAGTTAGCGGATGCATTTTTCTCACCCTTTATGATGCTTCGCACATCAGAATAGTTCATAATTCCGTAACACATGCATACGAGTTATCGTGTTAAAATTAAGCCATTCTCAAGAAGTAATTCTTATTTACTCGACAATTCTTTTACCCTGTTTAAAGCCTTGCCCCCTGCGAGGCTTTTTTATTTAGCTAAAGTAATATGTTTATGTGCTTCCTCTACCTTATCTGCGCTGTTATGTAACCCTTTAGCTCTTAAATCTCGTATCATTTTGATTAGGTTTGCTATTTCTTCTTTGTCAGGCTGCTATTTATCCATCACTTTTCATCCTTCATAATCCGTTTGTCTATCCGATCCATCAGGTAAATGAATCCTGCAATTCCGATAACTAGTACCAGTATCATAAAATACGAGAATGTACTTCCTTCCATTTTCTAGGGATAAAATTATGTGAAGATTGTACCAAATTAACCAATGAGGGCTACGGCTCTCTTTTTTTATTTCTAATCGACAAAATATGACAATATACGGATAATTATTTTGATAAGATTGTCCAGAAATATTACATTTTATATATCTTGGAGGAATTAAATTATGAGCAAGAAATTATTAATGGCTTTAGCATGCAGCGTGTTACTTATGGGATTGGCTGCTTGTGGTTCAAGTGATAAAGCAAGTACATCAGAAGAACCAAAACAAGAAACTAAAAAAGAAGATGAACAAAAGAAACTAGATGAGCAAAAACAGGAAGACGAACAAAAGAAAATAGAAGAACAGAAAAAAGCCGAAGAACAAAAAGAAGTTGAAGAGCAGAAACGATTAGAAGAACAGAAAAAGGCTGAAGAGCAAAAGAAATTAGAAGAACAACGAAAACAAGAAGAGGCTCAAAGACAACAGGAAGAACAAAAGAAACAACAAGAAGCAGCTCGGGCAAAAGAACAGGAGCAACAAAAAACTACTGCTAATACAGCACCTCAGCAACAAGCTGTACCTAAACAAGAGAAAGTACACTTTGCAAACTGTACAGATGCAAATAATGCCGGTTACTATGATATAACTCCAGATAGCCCAGCTTATGCTTCACATTTAGATCGCGATGGCGATGGCGTGGCTTGTGAACGAAATAAAGGACATAAAAAATCTAGTAAAAAACATTAGATTTATGGTTAAGCACTCTTGTGAGTGCTTTTTTTATTCTCATTCGACAAAATATAACAAAATACAAATAACTTGTTTGCTACCATGAGATAAGAAATCTTACATTTCAGCTTATATAACTAATACATACTGGGGGTAACACAATGAAACGCAGATTACTTACAGCATTAGCATGTAGCGCCTTACTTATGGGATTATCCGCTTGTGGTTCAAATGAGAAGACTGCAACTGAATCTAAACCTAAACAAGAAGCTAAAAAGCCTGAACCGGTTACTACAACTTCACTTATTAGCGAGTTCAAGAAAGCTGGTATAGAAGCTGAAAATGCTACGGATCTACCACAAAAAGAGTTCGGTAACATGCGTAAAGATGGTAAACGAATCCTAATTCCTAAATTAGGTGAGGATAAAGGTGGCCGTGTGTTTGAATTTAGTAAGAAAGAAGATTTAGAAAAAGCTAAGAAGTACTATGATGAGCTAGGAAACTCAGCTCCAATGCTTTTCTCACATACATATGCTAAGGGGAATTTCCTTTTACAGATGAATGGCGATATGAAAGATGAAGAGTTTAATAAGTATAAAGAAGTTATGGATAAAGTAGTGAAGTAAATAGCGGCACTCGAAAGAGTGCTTTTACTATTTCTCAATACTCGAAATTATCTAACGTGGTAAAATAATAATTGGATTGGCATCCAATACCATATTACGTTGGTTCAAATCGCAGGAAGGCACCTTAGGGTGTCTTTTTTTTATAAGAAAACCCCCAAGCATTTATATACTTAGGGGCTTATCGATTGAAAGGTAAAACTGCTTACAATTCCTTAAATTAAGAACAAAGTGGGATTACTCCTAAACCAATTAATAGAGCTGCAGCAAACGCTGGAATTGGTACAGGAATCTGGATACCTTCTACAACTAAGAAGTATTGTCCACTTACTACTTGGAAACAAACTAATTGCATGGTTATTCCTCCCTTCTGTTAGGATTAATACATTATATTAAATAATCTTATTATTGATATAATTAAATAGTCTGTTTTTATTAATATATGCGATTTATTAATATTCAGGAGAAGTGCCTTAGATTGGCTTTCTCTTTTTTTCAAAAGAACTTGCTCCATTAATGCATAAAAACATAAAGTAAATTGAATCCGTTAAAATACATGAGTGACCTCTTGTTTTATCCTCTTATCTAAAGGAGGAACTATTATGGGCTTTGGTGGAAGTTGTGGTGGTGGTGGCGGCTTCGCTGGAGGAGTTGCTTTACTAGTTGTATTATTTATTCTATTAATAATAGTTGGAGCTAGCTGCTTCTGCTAAACAAACTATCGGAAAAGACACTCTTATATGGGTGTCTTTTCTTTATGCATTAAAAAGCCCACCTATTTCCGTAGGTGGACTTTATCTTTATTACACAATACCAAATTATACTCTCATTTTTTCGTAAACTTTATGCAATTATACATATTTGTAAAAAATTACACTAAATAAATATTACATGTAGTAAAATATAAATTGTGGACACGTTCTATAAAGCAGATTCTCCGATTAGAAGGCGTAACACATCTCAACCATATAGATGTGGCGTTGCTTTAATCTAGCCAAACAAACGATCTCGATTCTCTTGTATTTGTACACTAACAATCTGGTAAAAATAAATGATTCTGTTTTATAGGATGTGTTTACTTAATGTCCAATACATATTATTAAAAGTAAAGTGGTTCAAGTCGGAGGAAGGCACCTTAGGGTGTCTTTTTTTATTTTCAAAAGGACCTGCTCAATTAATCCGTAAAAACATAGGGTAAAGTGAACCCGTTAAAATACATGAATGACCTTAATTTTCCCCTCCTACTCAAAGGAGAGATTAAAATGGGATTTGGTGGTAGTTGCGGTAGTTGTGGCGGCGGCTTTGCTGGAGGCTTTGCTTTATTAGTTGTACTATTTATTTTATTAATCATAGTTGGAGCTAGCTGCTTCTGCTAAACAAACTATTGGAAAAGGCACCTACATAAGGGTGCCTTTTCTTTATGAAAATCTCCACACAAGGTGCAGGAATTTTCATGCTACGAATATATAAAACTAATTATTTAATATATAATGAAGTGCGCCACGTATCTCTTGGATAATTTATTGAAGTCTTTTGATATTCAAAAGTCCCTTCTTGATGATTTGATGCGTCCCATTTATATTCCCAACCTACAATAGGATTACCACCAATTATTTGTGAACCAATACTTTTCACATCAAATCCATTCATTTTGGCAAAAGGAAACTGGCCATATCCTATTTCTTTTGTGTAAACATATAAGTAACTTCCCCCATGATCTTTAGTTGTACTAAAACTATTAGGATTAATGTATTCAACTCCACCCAATTGTGATTCTACTTTTACTACACTTAAAGAAGTTAGAGGTGCTGCTGGTCCTGCTGATGCCTCCGATGCCATTCCTAACCCAACTACCGCCGCCACCGCTAATGATGATATCCCTAATGTAACTTTTTTAAACATATAAACATCCCCTTGTTTTATAATAAGTACAAGTTTGATATTAGCAGAAATTTATAAAAATATCCCTTATTTTGAAAACGTTAACAAATTCTACTTTTTTCGATATGCAATTTAGCATATCGATTGACATACAGAATAATCCATCTACTACTTTTGATATAAAAACTATTTTCAAATTTAATACTATTAACTCACTAAATTCTCATAAAAAGACTGGTCGTCTATACAATGTTTTGGTAAAATATAGGGAACTTTTAAGAAGGAAAAGCTAATATACATCGACTAAATAATGTAAAGAAAATGTTTTATTGCATAAAAAAAAGGCTCCATTGCTGGAGCGCTCAAAAAATAATATAAGTAAATGAATTAAAACAAATAACAGACAATTAAACTATATAGATAAAACTTCAATAAATCTATATATATGCAATATTACATATAAAAATCCTATTTATTGATGCTATAATAAGCTTACTCGATGATTGTTATATTTTTAAGTAATACAATACCTTCTTAACACCAATTGTACAAGGAAAAGAAGACATCTTAATCGATGTCTTCTTTTCTTATATGATAACAACACAATAAAATTAAGATGGTTCAAGTCGGAGAAAGGACACTCAAATGAGTGTCCTTTCTTTAACAATATTCAGGTTCATATAACTCGTATAACTGTCCACCGTTTATAACAGTTCCTTGTGAACTACTCGCCACTTAGCAAAGCTTAAAGTGGGAGCTTCTCAGTTCCACGACGAAAGTACCCTTTCGTCTCCCTGAGCGTTACTTCGGGGTGTTCCACCCCTAGATGTCCAACGCTTGGACGCTCTTTTGGCACGGTTGATATTTTACGCAGGAACCGAATGGCTTGGTTTTCGCACTCTATTTTCTTCCTGCAACCTCATATATCAAGTTATCAAAGAACTTCATATAGCTAGTTTATCAAAAGTTTTTGGCTATGCCAAACCGAAATTCATCTCCCACCTACCGTTGGGCTACGCCCTTCACACGCTTGAGGAAGGGGAATTCGTTAAAGAAGAGAACTTTTTTGCTTATTATTTCCCCACAAACCTAAAATTCCTACAATCTGACGAGCCTTAGCATTATCTATATAATAATGCACCTCTAACCCTCTTCTTTCTGCACGGAGTACGGTTCTCCTTAATTTTGATAGATGCTGTGAAACAGTAGATTGTGGGAGTCTTAATATTTCCGTTAACTGCGTAACATTACACATTTTATGGTGCATTAATTCATTCACAATTTGTAACCGAACCGGATGTGCCATTACCTTTAAGACTTCTACATCTTCTTCGCGGATTTCAGCTAGATTTCTATCAGATACTACTGTTTTCATTTCGCATTCTCCTTTATTATTAATTTCTATTTTCCTATTATCCTTATAAGTAGTACTTATAGATGATTACCATTTGTCCTGTTGAGAAAATATATTCTCTTTTTAAAACAAAAAGGTTACCTATCCTGAAAACAGTTTTTCACATAAATTTGAACTATGATTAACTCACTTTACTAAGCAAAAGTATTTCTTCTATCCCTTGTTTAAAGCAAATAAAAAATTCAGCTTATGCCTTCCCGTCCTGAAAAATTGATAGGCAGTATTCCCCATCTCACACTCTACAAAATAATCATTTTATTTCTCAATATGAATACCTGGAATTAAAATACCAAAAATGGTAATATGAAGTCAACTTCAGTTGTCAATTGTGTCCCTTTTTGGAAGGCCCTGTCTAAAATGACAAGGCCTTTTAAATTCCCTTAAATATCCTTTCTATTTCGCTTTCTTTTGATTTTGAATGGTTTCTTTTACAAGTTTTAAATAGATTTACTAATAAACCTGGTGTAGACTCTAACTCCTGATTCTGCTTCATATTCTCTTCTGTTACAGTACTTACAAACTCCCACAGTACTTGTGCTCTAATTGTTCTGCAAATCATTTCTCACACATTTCAAATGTTTTTATCTTCTTTTTGAACACCGTCCTAATTTAATACTTTTCTTTCCTGTTAATGACTAAATCAAAATTATTAGCTCTTGTCAGTAGATTCCAATATTATGTATAATAACATTACCTTTTTACCAATAAACGGTAATGAAGAGATGATACAAGTAAATAAACCAAATGTATCATCGATATATTAAAGGATCTATTCAATGTACATTCAGATACATATTTAGGATTTAAAACCATGGAATCTTATGTACAGATTAAATTACTACAAGATGGAAGAATGGTAGCAAATGTACTCAGGGAAAAAGAACATTCAATTTGCTTAATGTCATATAACTACTTGATGTGACAACTATTAAACAAATTGAAAACATACTCAGGGGGGATTTTATATGAAAAAATTTGGTAAAGTATTATTAATGGGAACATTGGCTCTTGGTAGTTTAACAGCAATGAATATAGAAACACCTAAAGCTCATGCCGATGGAGCGAGCGAATATTGTCGTTACATTTGTGGCCCTAGCGAAACAGTGAACAATTTCACGATTCAATTACACGCTACGGAATACGGATTTGGACAAAATGTCATTGCAAAAGTTACAAATAATAGAGCTGAAAGTGTGAATTACAAAGTTGCTATCGAAAAACAATATGAAACTGGCTGGGGCTATTATGAAACTTGGTTCAATTGGAACTCTATGTTACCAGCTGGTTCAAATGAAGAAATAGTTACTTTCTCAGGCAATGGCGAAGATATTGGGGATGCAGGCACATTCCGTTATAAAGTTGAAATTACGAATGCTGACGGATCTTTTGACACAATTTACACAGCGCCAATGACATTAGTTAATTAAATATTCGCATTGACAAACTAGATTATGAAAGGAAGGATTACACCTTCCTTTTTTTATATTTTAAAATTAAAAACGTATCCCCTCTTACATTTACCTATATAAATCTAAGAAATAAATAATTCAAAAGGAAAAATAAAAACACTACAACAAAGAATTTCCACTTGTTTCTTTTCGTTGGTTTTCTAGCATGTTGTATATAAAAAAACAAGGCAATACCTGCCATAGTAAATAAAAAAATTTGATAATAATCAATCATCTGTAATCCCCCTCCATACCAAAAATAAGAAGCCTCTTTTTGAGAGACTTCTTATTTTTAATACAAACGACATACTTAGGCTAAATATACACAATAAGATTAGGATGCTAAACCTTATTGCAGCTTTATTATAACATATAACCTCTTATTTTGTTTAATAATTCCAAATTATAAAAATTTATCAATAATTAATTGTTTATTTACATACAATGAATGCACAATAAAAAAACAACAAAATATTCACTTATAGAACCAACGTATGTAAAAACCAGCTACCATCACATTCATAGTTTTGAAAAGTTGTTCTCTCCTTCTTTAAGAATACTTTAAACTTCGGATAGATTACCTTATATCGACATCTTATGTATGCAAAATTACATATTAAATCTCATTGAAAATCATTCTCGTTGTAACTATAATGGTTTCGAGAGGTGGTATTTTCACTTCGTTTTCAAATCTCACAATATATTAAAGGAGGAACTAGCATTATGAAAAAAGTTATTTTAGCAGGGGCATTAGGAATTGCAGTACTATCAGGTATGAACTTACCAGGAGCAGAGGCACCTAAAGCGAGTGCAGCAACTACAAATTTAGAAATTCAAGAAGTTACAAAATATTACTCTATGAGTTCCTATGAGGTTTCTCAAAAAGAATCATTTAATCTTAATAAAGGGGAAGAACTTACGGTCTTTGTACAAAATTCCGGGTTCCCAATTTCTTATACAGTCTTTGATGCAGATGATCAAGTAATTGGCACATACAATGCGAATTCACCATACGGTCGCGTATTCAAAGCACAAAAAGACGGTAATATTTCGGTTCAATTTCAAGCAGGAGTAAATTCTTCTTACATGAAGAAGATGAATTTCACAGCCAAATTTGCAGTGTCTAAATTTAACTAGCAGTAAAAATTTTCACTATCCTCTTTAAAGGCAAATTAAAAAGGTATATCCCTTCCATGGGATATACCTTTAACTTTAGTGAATTTTATATTGACCAGATAACTGCTCTTGCGCCATACGAACTAAACGTTTTGTAATTTCTCCACCTACTGAACCATTTGCTCTTGCTGTTGAATCCGGCCCAAGAGTAACACCAAACTCCTGTGCAATTTCATATTTCATTTGTTCAATTGCACTTGCTGCAGCTGCTATTAAGATTTCGTTTGAATTATTATTTTCGCGAATTTGCATTTTTTAAACACCTCCGTTGAATTTGGTAATATCATGCTCTATTTCCAACAAAATATGCAAAAAAATTATTCTTTTAGCTAATTTACATATATACCTAAGCTTTCATCCCTTATATGGGAATAAATAAAGGTATAGGTCATACCCATACCTTCTCCTATCCTACTTATTTTTGAATTCCCCTATTAACTCCTGTAACTCTTGGGAGAGCCAATTTAAAGAATTTGCCAACTCTGCAATATCTTGTACATACAGTTCTTGCTCTTTCATACTTATCTCTACATTACTACTGCTATTCACATATGTATTTGCAATATATGATAATTCATTTACAATCTGAACAATAGTTTGATTATCTTTTAAAATATCACTTGAATTACTCGAAGTCTCTTTAATTTGATTTGTAACAGATTGTGCAGATTCTGAAATCTTTTCAAACAAAGCATCACTACTTTGAACAAGTGTTATTCCTGATTCTATTTCCTTTGAACCATTCTGTATGGATCTTACAGCCTCCTTTGTTTCAGCTTGGGTTTCACCAATTAATTTAGCTATATCCCTTGCAGATGCCTCAGTTCTTTCCGCTAATATACGTACCTCATCCACAACAACTGAAAATCCTTTCCCCATCTCTCCAGCGTATGAGGATTCAGTAGAAGCATTTAAAGCTAATAAATTTGTTTGATTTGAAATATTTGTAATTACAGTAATGATTTCACTAATTTCCTTAAATCGTGCTTCTAATGCATAAATACTAGAAGATACACTTTGAATTGAATCTCGGCTTCTTTTCATTTGATTCACAATTTGCTTAATCAAATCTTTACTTTCTACAGAATGCTGTTCCATATCTTCCGAAGCAGTTGCAACTTGTTTTGCAGCTCTTTTAATTTCTTCCATCTTACTTTCCATTTCTTGAACAATTTCTAAACATTTTTGCACTACATATTCATGAGAATGTGCTCCTAAATTTAATTCTGTAATAGCACTTGCAATTCCTTTAAAGGCTATGCTATTCTCTTTGGTACTTACCGACAATTCCTGTGAGGATGTTGAAACTTGTTCAGCAGTCTGCCTTACTTTATCTATAATACTATTAAACTTTTTAATAGTATTATTAAAATAGATATTAGTTATCCCTATATCATCAGACCTTTCATTCAACTTAATTCTTAAATCCCCTTCACCAACTTTACGTAACCCTTCTTGTAAATCCTTTAAAGGCGATAGAGATTTTTGTGAGATGAATATTTGAATTGTAATTGCGATTGTTAATGAAATGATTATAAATAGTAAACCGTGCACTATAAATTCTTTCTTTGTAAGAGGAATAATAGAAGCGTCTAAATCCGCTGCAACAATTGCAATTATATTATTATTTTCATCAGTAATTGGCTCTAAAATTGTTACCCATGTACCTAGTACATCTTCATACACTTCTGTCATTTGTGCCTGTTTCGTTTTCATTACTTGGTCGTATGTCTTCTTCCAATGAGTAGGATGCTCATAATAGTCACCTGTTTTTACAGAACCTAGTTTTACAGAAACCGTATCTGCTAATTCTGTATCCAAAGCAACTAATTGTAATTCAGCTTTATCATTTAGCTTAGCCCCTGTAACATATATTTGTCCGACACTTTTCATATTTTTTATAGCTTTATCTAATTGCTCTGTCAATTTTTCTTTCTTCACTCCTTGTGCTGTAGGGTCTTTTGCTACATCTCTTACTATTTCTAGATCTAATTGATTTATTATTGTATCTCCTGTTTCAAAAGACTGCCTTTCAAATATAGACATCATACTATTTTGAAACATGTTAAAGCTTAACAACCCCATACTTCCCACAAGCGTTAGAATTACTACTACCGTTAGTAATACATTTTTCTGAAGCAACGATAGCTTATGCCAATATTTTTTCATTGATTTCACCTTTCTTATTTTCAACAATACAAAAACAAAAGCATGATACCATTATGATTAGCATTAAAATGCAGCTAATTTTCAGCACTCTTTTATATAGCTGCACTAAAGAAATACTAGTTATGACACTTTTGAATAATAATGCTAAAGTTTAATTTCTATTTTTTGAAGCCAATTCTTATCTATTGTACAAATATCAGTTTTCCCATTTGCAATCTCATCTTTTATATATCCAGCTGATTTTGGAAATCTATTAGTAGGAAGACGTTAACCTTCTACTACTTCACCTTTTCCATTTGTACTGATACCTTCTAGATTATTTTTGTTAAGTGTTTGTTTTAACCAAAGACAAGAATTCCTAAGCCCTTATCTTTGGTTATCTTTATCTTGCACAACAAAAACAAACCGAACGGTTCCGTTCAGTTTCCTATTTTATAACTATTTTCCTTATTTTTCTATAGTGTTTTAATATCCACTTGTACAAAGTTAGCCTAAACCCTTTTACCCTAATCCAATATATTTCTTCAATTATCTTAAAGTCATATGAAATAGCACAATTAGTAAATTCATATTACGAAACCTTTGTATTAATAAATACTAAAGGACATACTCCTAAAATATAAGCCATGGATTTAATTACATTACGATTTTCATCAGTAATAAACGTACACATGTTAAACAAAAAAAGACCCAATTATTTATATCTCATTCCTTCTTTTAATATAAATCGACTGCTTTTTTCTTAAATTCTACTTCATCAGTGGTTCTAATTTTACTCATAGAAAAATCCCCTCCATAGTAAACAGGTTAATGTATTTTCTTTATCCTATCTACTATAAGGGGAGTATAGCATAGCTTCTTTTTTGTAAAAGATCTAAGATTCTAGTGCAGTAATTAATTGCTGACGTTCTTTATCTCTAAAAATTTTAATTTCATGTTTAAACTCATAATTTCCTTCTTCAAATCTAACCCATTCCTTACTTGTCCAATATACAACATCTACATTTGCATCTAAAATTACAGAACATATGTCTACTAATTCTTCTTCGTAAAATGGCGCTTCTTTTGCTAGTTCAAAAGCTAGTACTTTTGGATTGTTACTTTTAATTTGAAGTTCCCTTGAAGTTTGCCCTAAATACTGCCATGGAGAATGTAGAGATTGTACATGGGAATTTTGAGTTTCTTTAAGCTGTGATGAAGAATGTAGTGTTGCAGCAAATGTAGGTATACTCACACCTATTGTTGCGCCTAAAGCAATAGAACCAATAATAAGTTTTTTAATCAATTTTTCAGCCCCTTTAATTATTTTGGATATGCTTCATTTTTATACTACGTTTATGTTTGTGTAAATGAAGATGATTTGACATGATTCGTCATTTTTCTCAAAAACTGTATATTAATTAACTGTTGTAAATTTACCAAAAACAAAAAAGTTTCCTTATGGAAACTTTTTTGTTTTTGGTATACATTATATGTATAAAAATTAGTTTTAAAAATATTTACTTATTTGTTGATAAAATTGTATATGGATATTGCTCCTACTATTATCTACATACATTTCATGCAAAGATTCACTTCAACATGAACAAATTCATCTTATGACCGCTTTTCTTTTTACGAAATTAAGTAATTGTTTCAATAGCTGTTATAAATTACTTTCTTTCTCAGCTCTATTATTTTGTTCTTTCGCCTAAAATTCCAATATCCCCATTACTTCTTTCGTAAATAGTTTAAAATCAGTTAAATGTTTTTCAATAATTTGACGAACAATATCTAAATTTACACTTTGATAATCATGAACAGCAATATTACGAAATCCAACCATCGCCTTTAACTTATTTGCTAGATCAGCGCTAAGTAATCCTGCTGTAACCAACAAATCAAAGGCTTCTCGACTAGATTGGGGTAGTCCTAATTTTTTTCCTGCAACAATATGCATCGCTAAATCAATACTCGCTTCACAAGCTCTTTGTATGTTCAATATTATTGAATCTTGTTTTGTAAAATCCTCTAAATTTTCAGGGGCATTTCCATACACATCTTGGATTCTTTTTATACAACGCTCTATTGTAGAAATTTTATTTAAAATAACCTCATTCTTCATATATAGAACCTCTCTTCTTTATATCATCAAATACTATCTGGCGTTCTTCATTCAATTTTGAATACATTTTTAAAGTTTTCATTTCAAAAATAACTTTTCGTTCTTCATCTGAACAAAATATTGTCTTTCCTGTATGTATAATCTGAGCTTGAAAAACTGTCGAAGCTTCTGATAAATCAACTAAATCAACATCTCTATGAACAATGTTTGCTAACTCCTGTGCTAATAAAAAACGTTCATAATTCCCTAAAGTTATGTCACTTAAATAGGCTATATCTATATCACTATCTTCCCGTGCTCTGTTCTCCGCTGTTGATCCAAACACAATTATCCAATAGGGATTCACTGTCTCTTGTAATTTTTCTATAATAGCCTTGATTATGCTTTGAAAAATCATTTGATCAATCCCCCTTACAAGTTTTATTTTATTATATCATAATCATTCCCCAACCTTATGGATTACAAAAAAATGAAAAAAAAGAGATAAATCTTCTTGACACCAAAAATCACCACAATTCTTGTATTTTGATGCCCTTCAGATCATCTATGTTTTCCAGCACATAAAAAAGTACATCACTAACTATTTTAGTGATGTACTTTTTTATTTATAAGACCTATAAGTGCCCTCAATTTTTAATACGGGGGGTGCCGCCAACGCACTAACATGTAACCCACGCTAACGATTGTTTGCACCGTAACAAAAATAGGTGACAACTTTAATTTATATCAAAGCTCTTTGACACCATTTTTGTTTCAAAAAAATTGAAGGTACTTATTAATTATGTTATATCTAGGTTTTTAGATAGCTGGTGCATAAGTAAAAAAACTTATTACAATTAGCAATAATAATAAAATCTAATAAATATACACATAACCTTGTCCTTCTACAATTAAAATAATACTAACGTTAAAATTTACTTCTCATACAAAAAAACAAATAATAATTTATTCATTAAAAAAGCTTCCACCCTCAAAGTATGGAAGCTAGCGCATTCTGTTAAAACATACTATTTAATTGTTTGATAGGTTACAAAATTTTTATAACGTTCATGACTATTCAATAGTTCCTCATGAGTACCTTGACCTGTTATTTTGCCATCATCAAGGAAAATTATATGGTCAGAAGCCATGATAGTAGATAAACGATGAGCAATAATGAGAGTTGTTTTATTAGATTTTACATAATTTATAGCTCTCTCAATATGTTTTTCACTTTCACTATCTAAACTAGAAGTAGCCTCATCAAGCAAGAGAATTTCTGGATTATGTAAAAATACTCTGCATAAAGCCAATCTCTGTTTTTGTCCCCCAGATAATAGAATTCCTCTTTCTCCAACTAAGGTATCAAACTGGTTTTCAAAATTCATAATAAAGTCATATGCGTTAGCAATTTGGGCAACTGTGTGAATTTCTTCCATAGAATAAGATCTTGTTAATCCATAAGTAATATTATCGAGAACAGTTCCATTCATAACTGGAGCATTTTGCATTGCGTATCCTATTTTACCTCTCCATAAAGCTAAATCAATATTATTAATAGACTGATCTCCATACATTATATCTCCATCTTGGTACTCATACAACTTTACTAATACAGAGAAGATTGTACTTTTTCCAGCTCCTGAAGGGCCTACTAATGCAGTTACCTTATTTCTTTTAGCTACAAAACTTACGTTTTTTAATATTTCTTTCTCACCATAAGAAAATGATACATTTTGAAAACTTATATCTTGATCATACAAGGGAACAAAGCCAGCTTTATTCTCTAATTGATTTTTATAGATTTCTTGTATCCTGTCAGTAGCTCCTAAAGTCTTTTTATAATCTGTAAAAAAACTACTCAAACCAGTTAAAGGTTCTATTATTTGTAATAGATAAAACAATAAAGCTACTAATGTTCCTGTGGAAAGAGTACCAACAGATAATCTATAACCACTATAACTTAGTATACCAATAATGGTAAACATTATAATTAAAGTAATTAAAGGGTTAATAAAGGAATATAGCTTCGATTGTTTTACACCCAATCCAAAAAGTCTTTCTAATTTATCATTCCCACGTTTAATTTCTAAATTTTCTGCATTAGCTATCTTGACCAGTCTTATATCTGATAATACTCTACTTAAGATGCCACTAAATTCGGCAATAGTTTGTTGATGATTAGTAGATAAAACATAAATCTTATTGCCTAATGGAATAATAATAACAGTAGTTACAACTACTGTTATTAACATGAAAAGAGTTATTTTCCAATCCATGTAAACCATTAGACCCAAAGCTCCAAAAAATAGAATTAATTGAGATAACATAATAGGAAGTTTCATAGAAACAAAATTATTAACTATAGAACTATCCTCAATTAATCTACTCATTATCTGCCCTGTTTCCTTATCATCATAATATTTAACAGGTAAGTTAATTATATATTCCCACATGTTTTCACGTAAATCCCTTATAGTAAGCTCTCCAATATAGCTCAGAAGGTATTGTGATAACCCTTGTAGAAAAGATGCAATTATAAAAAACGAGATGACTAATAAAATTATTTTTACGGGAAGATTTGTAAAATCAATTTTATCTATTATTTCTTTTATATATATAGGAACAAGTAAACTCACAAAAACAGAGATAATTGATATTAAGATTGCAATTATAACCTTTGCGATTGGCCAATTAACAATCTTTAAAGTCTTAATTAACGAATTATTTTTCATCTACATGTTTCTCCTCCAAGCTAACTAGTAGAACAATTATCCCAGTAACTACAATAATTAAAGTATTAATAAAAGACTTAGAGAGCGTAAAAGAACCACCTGTTAAAGGTAATAATAATTTAAATGAAAGTATACTAGCTATTAAGGAAACGATTATAAATGTTAAAAGAGACATATTACTATTTTTTATGGTATGCCTTATTAACTCTTTAATACAGCCTATAGCCACAAATATAGTTAACACTATAAGAGAGACAAAATAATGTGTTAACTCTGTCTTATTAATAACTGAGTCTTCAATTATGAAAGCAAGTAACTTAGATAATAACATGCTTCCAATCAATATAATTAGAAAAGCCAATAATCCTTCCATTGTATAATCGGAAAACTTTTCCTTTTTGTTGAAGAGATAATAATTTAGTGTAGACTGGATTATATGAACTATTAATAGAGCAATAATCCACATATAATATATCCCTGGTAATTCTCCTGAAAATAGAGAAATTAAAAAATTAACTAGTGTCTTGAAAATTTCAATCATCACGAACCCCTCCAGCTGCCTTGATTTGCTAAACGTTACGATATTAGAAATATTTGATCCCATTCATTCTTGTCATGAAGCAAAGATTGAATGATAAGAAATATACCCGTTACCCCCTCTAATAATCCAATTTTATGAATTTCAACTCGTTTCTTTTCAATTATTTCATAATCAGGAAATAATATCAATTCATTATCTTTGTAGAAACTCATTAATTTTTGGAA
The DNA here is from genome assembly GCF_003315125.1 of Bacillus sp. DB-2. NCBI lineage: Bacteria > Bacillati > Bacillota > Bacilli > Caryophanales > Bacillaceae > Bacillus > Bacillus sp. DB-2. The sequence goes on from NZ_QNRN01000010.1 coordinate 94,809, forward strand.
AACATTATTTGCTATTTCTAATATCTCTGGGTCACTTACACCATATTTTATCAATCTAATGCATAACATTAGAATACCCGCAAAACCGTGACAGATAGTAGGAGATATAAGTTTGTGTTCCTCACTAGCTCTCTTTAAAAAGGTTTTAAAAAGTTCTATGGATTTTTCTTTAATATACAGATTTTCATCTGTCATAGCAGAAATGAAAAGGGCAGTGGATACACCAGGAGTTCCGTAACACCAAGCATCTCGGTGATTAAACGTATTAGTATTAATAGTATCTACCGTAACATTAGGAATATATTCTATGCCTCTATGTTCTAAAATATTTTGTAACAACCACGTTCTGATATTATTAATACTGTTCTCTAAGCCATTAAATCTATAACCTTTTATATATAAGATAGAAAGGCTGGCTAATACCCCTGATATGCCATGTGACATCCCATTATTGTAGAACCCCTCTACAAAAGCTTCTTTTTCAATATCACTTAATTGTTCATATTCAATAAACCAACGCGGTTTAGAATTATTTGTAAATGTTCCTAATTTTATGAGATATAACGATATATCTTCAATACTCTTACTTAATTCTGTATCATATAGATCATTATCAAACTCCAGAAGGACCCTTAGTATACCTGACCACCCTAATATAACATCGAAATCATCTGTGGTTACTGTATTATTAATAAGATTAGCCTGGCTTATACTTAATAATTCCTTATAATTATGTGTAATTACTTGTAGAAGTTGCTCAATTATATTTTTATATCTTTGTCCGTTTTTGGAGTTAAATTTTAATGAAATTAAAATTCCTGTTAATCCAGAAAATAAAGAAAATGAGTAAGTAGGGTTGCTTTGAATTATTGCTATGCATCTCTTTATATACTCATATGAAATTTCATCCGTACTTTGGTTGGATGTTACGTCATCAGAAACTCCTAAAGCTAAAGCTATTCCAGCATATCCTCCAGCAAGAGAAACTAGTTCTATAGCCTCAAGCCCAGGAGAAGCAGAATCGTTAATATAGCTTTCAACCTTCTCAAAGTCACTATACAATTTAATTAACTTTTGATTAATCTCATTTAATGTCTTTAATTCATTTTCATTTAGTCTAATAGTCATTTGATAACCCCTCATACTAATACATTGTATTTATATTTAATTATATTCATATATTTTTTTATGGTATGATAACACATACCTAAAATTTTATTCTCTAAATCTCTGTTTATTCCATTTAAGCGGTTACAATGCATATGAAGGATACTTGCAATAATATCAGATTTCACATTAGTAAGAACATCTTCATTTGCATCTATAAGTTCAACATATTTTCTTATAACACTGTCTCTATCATTAAATGTAGTAGGAATAATAAGCTTTTCACTCATTGGAATCTCAATATAATCATAGATGTTTGTAATAATAGGATCTAGATTTGCTTTATTTTCTCGATAGGCTTCATTATATTTTTTAGGATCTATAGCCATATTTAAAATTTCCAATTGACTTGCAAAATTTAACTTAAAACCTTTTAGGATACTCATAATGTTTAAACAACAAAATAGCTCCCTGCTTAATGGTACATCCCCTTCAAAGCTATCTGCTACAATTAATGAGTCTATACTAAAAATATCTTCGGCTTTATCTATTAAAAAATCCCCGTATCTTTCTATTTCAGGGTTATATGATACTAAATGAAAGTCATTGACTAACCCCTTTTCTCTCTCATTGGTTAACCATTCAGTAATATTACCTAAAAATGTATTATACTTTTCATTTTTCGAAAGCTTAAAACGTATTCTTAGATGAGGAGTAGGATCTGCATAACGAACGAAAAACCCTTTTTCAATCTTGTTGATATCTTTATTATGTTTATAAAATTCTTTATATCCACAAGATAAAAACTCTTCAACTCTGGAATCCACATAGTTTACACGCAAAGAAATCCAATCGCTTCCTAATAACTTTACACGGTTCCTATCATTAATGTATTGATAATTTCTATTTAAAGAATTAGTAAATTTAATTTTTTTTCGATCGGTTTGCCTAAAACTAAAGACACATTCTTCAAAACGTTTATTTGAAGAAACGAATATATCTTCTTCACATTCAAAAAGGCTTAATCTATCATTCATCTTTAACTTTGAGAATTCTTGAAAAATTATACTTAAATGTAATTTATTTTTTATATTTAGCAATAATTTATTATCATACTCGGCGAGGTAAATATAATTTGTGATGTTATTTCTAGTACACCAATCTAAGAAAACTGAGATGAATTCTTCTTCAGACATCTTTTGAGTAAATGTATGATGGAAAATCCATCGTTTTGGAGAAACAACAATATTTTTATAGACTATCTTAGGATATACGTGGCTATCATAAAAATGGTGATGTATATTTCCCCATATTCCACTGTATAGAGCACCAATATCGGCTAAAAATCGATATATAAGATTTGCATTCTCATAATTAAACATATTACTTATTTTAGGTATAATAATATTATTCGAAGAGGAATCTTTAATGTAAAATTTATTATTATTAATACCAACAACTAAATTTTCTATATCAATATTATTAGAGCAACTTTCACTAGGATTAGTACAAAGATTTATTTCACTCTTATATACACTAGGTGAATTCATAATGTTAGCTAAACTGCTATTGTCAGGATTTATCCTTAAGTCTGCAAATTTTATACTACTATCTTGATCTTCTATGAATTCATTAAAATCTTTTAATTGATTTATTTCATTTTTGTTAAACATATATTTAAATCTTCCATAGGTGTTACCTATTTGAGTAGAACCTGTATTAGGAACTAAATAAAATTTGTTTGCACCTTTGCATTGAAAATAGTTAAAATAGAGTTCTAAATCAATATTTTCTTTTTCAATATCATTTCTACTGATGTGTTTTTTAATTTCTTTAATTTTGTCTTCATCAAGAATAATATTTTCATTATTAATAAGAGCCTCGGTCTGCCATTTTTGAATTAAGTTCCTAACTGCTCTAAGGTTTTCACTTATTTGTGGTTGAGAGTTTCCATTCGTTACGTAATCATTAGGCTTTCCTAAACCTAAATCTTCGTCTAAAAGTTCCAATATCGGCACTTCTTGATAAGGACCATATTTCTCAATAAAAGAATCCTTATACGAATTAAGAACTTGAAGTGGATTTATACATCCTAGATAGCTAAATATTCTACTTAATTCTTCTAAGCTAGCTATATCTTCATCTCCTAAAGCTAACTCCGAGCTATTAGTTAATTTAGCATCTACTCTTATGTCTTTTTCTCCACATAATTTAAAGGTTTTTAAAAGTGATTTAAAATCACTTAATTCCTCAACAGAAATTTCTTCTTTAGTTAAATTAAACTTATCTAATGAAAAATCAATTTGTTTTAAATTGCCCAATAATTCGTGATTAATATTCTTTTCTTCTAAGATAGTAATGAGATACTTAAAGGGATCATTAGAAGATAATGCTGGTCTTAAATCAGAGAATAAAATATCATTATCCATTAATTTTTTTAAATAACCTTTAGATGTAGTATCTTCAGTATTAAACTCTTGATTAATTTTATCTACAAGTTGTTCAAAATTGATATCATTCCTTGTAATTTTATATATATAATCTAAAACTGGACTATTTTTAACAGTCATAATTTTCATATGCTCATCTATATTATCCTTATTATGCACATTACTTTGATATGGTAATTTCATCCTATTACCATGTTTGTAAAGAAGATTATTTAATCTAATATTCGCTTTTTTCAAAATCTCATCCTGATTTTCTAGCACTTCGACGATTTTATATATTGTGGAAAAATCTAACCTAAAATAAGCATCTATATTGAATGATCCTTTACCATTATTATTGATAGATTCAATTCCCATACCAGCGAAGAGACCAAAAGGAGTTGGCCTTGTAGACATTCTTATTAGAAATTTAGTAATACCATGTAAAAAATTCCTCTTTTTTTTAGAGTCTAAACTCTCTAACCTATTTAAAGCTTCATACATAGTAGGACTTGATATATATATAGCTAATTGTAATTTATCATCTGAGAATATCTCTTTTATCTTATTTTCGTATTCTAAAGTTGATATTTTTGAATCAAAAAGCTCTTGATACTCATTTAAAGTTAAAATGGGTTTACGATACATATATGTATTTAGTAATTGCTGCTTCACATTAATTCCTCCTTACTTAATCTCATTTAGAGCTCTATACGTATTCACTTCAACCATTGAATAATGCCTGTTTATTTGTTTACCACTTAACTTAACTAAGCTTAAAATTTCATTTCTCTTAGGTAACTTTTTATATAATCTATAGTATTTACTCAATAACAAAGCGATGGTTCCACTAAACAACGCAGACGATATGCTAGTACCCATAGTAAGAGTATAGTCTTTTGGAACTTGGTATTGATCCTCTAAATGTAACCTTGCCATTGAACGAGGTTTTGCCACAATAACAAGTCCATACTGAGAAGGAAAACCTTGTGAAAATCCACCTGATGGCATGGAGAAATCTATTCCTACTCCATAATTACTAAAAGAGGACAGTTCTCCTTTATAGTCTGTAGATGCTATAGCTATCCCCTCCGATAAATAAGCTGGAATTTTTTCAGAATCTTGTTTTATTTCTTTGCATTCATTTCCAGCAGCGCATATTACATATATCCCCTTATTAATTGCCTCCTCAACAACTTCTTTATATTCATAAATCATATCGATATCATCTATTTTATTAGATGTATAACTGATATTTATGATGTGAACATTTTCTTGAATAGCTAGTTTAATAGCATTAATAGTCCATCTTAATTCTCCATATCCATTCTTATCTACAATTTTATAACTAAGGATGCTTACTGCAGGAGCAATTCCCTTAACATTTTTCTTACCTATAATAGAACTAATTACTGCTGTCCCATGACCAGTGTAATCTTCAATATTATCTTCATAAGGTATCATTGATTTAGATTTATTAATAAGGATATTATCGTTTAATTCTGAATGAAGATAATCACAGCCACTATCCAAAATAGCAATTTTTATACTTGGGTGACCAATTTCGATATCATAAGTTTTGAATTGCTCACTTAATCTACTTGTATTCCAACAGTAAATGTTTGGTTTATAACTACTTAACTTTTCCCTGATTGTATCCATCTACATTAACACCTACCTATAAATCCATGTAAATATTCTTATATGTATATAAAAACTTTTAAAGCCTATAAAAGAATGACTCTTTTATAGGCTCCCAAATTCTAATGAATTAGATAACTCTTCTTACTTACAATTAGAGCATGAAGTAGTACAAATACAAGTTCCTGTTTTACAAATAGCCTTTGATACTTTAACAACCGTTCCCCAAGTTTGTGCAGTCATTTCAGTAGGTGTTTCCATTTTTTTATTAATATCTAAATCAAATAGTTCTTTATTCATTTCTAATTTCCCCCAAATAAGTATTTTTTTGTTCGAACAAGAATTATTATATTATTAATAATCTAATAATTCAACATAAAAATAATAAAATTTATACTTTTTTTCCTTTAAAAGTATTTTTATTGAATTTTTTTGAAGTTCTATAGAGATAATATTGATTGAAATATTCAAAAAATAAACCCTGAATGTAATGTTACTACTTTATAAATTCAATTTTAAAGCCTATAAAAGAATGACTCTTTTATAGGCTCCCAAATTCTAATGAATTAGATAACTCTTCTTACTTACAATTAGAGCATGAAGTAGTACAAACACAAGTTAATGTTTTACAAATAGTCCTTGATATAAGAATAGTTGGCACAGTTTGTGCAGTCATTTCAGTAGATGTTTCCATTTTCTTATTAATATCTAAATCAAATAATTCTTTATTCATTTCTAATTTCCCCCAAATAAGTAATTTTTTGTTCGAACAAGAATTATTATATTGTTAATAATCTAATAATTCAACATAAAAATAATAAAATTTATACTTTTTTTCCTTAAAAAGTATTTTTATTGAAATTTTTTGAAGTTTTATAGGGGAAAGAAGTTTTTTGTTAAAATATTTCAAATAAAAAAACGAATATAATGTTACTACTTTATAAATTAAATTTTGATAACTTGATAACTTGATAACAAGATTATATGCGCTCTTAATATTTGTTTATTTATTAAAAATATTTTACGGATATGTATATAAAAACTTTAAAGCCTATAAAAGAATGGCTCTTTTATAGGCTCCCAAATTCTAATGAATTAGATAACTAGTCTTACTTACAATTAGAGCATGAAGTAGTACAAATACAAGTTCCTGTTTTACAAACAGCCCTTGATACTTTAAGAATACTTCCTCAAGTTTGTGCAGTCATTTCAGTAGGTGTTTCCATTTTCTTATTAATATCTAAATCAAATAGTTCTTTATTCATTTCTAATTTCCCCCAAATAAGTATTTTTTGTTCGAACGAGAATTGTTATATTGTTAATAATCTAATAATTCAACATAAAAATTCAAAAAAAAAAGATATAATCTTACCACTTTATAAATTAAATTTTAATAATTTGATAAAAAGATTATATGCTCACTAAAAAACTTATTCGAATATTAAAAATATTCTACTAGGAATTATTCTAGCTTACTTTTAAAAACTATGCAATAAAACCTAGCATAATATAATAAAAATCAGAGGATATTTTTTACAAATGTAATCGTCAAGTAACTTTAAAAGACTTTGTTACAATAGCTTCATATATGCAAGTAATCTCTCCATCATGGTGATTTTATTTTAAATTCGCACTCCCCTAAAGAAAAAAGGAAATCTTTTCAATCATTTTGCTATTTTCTTAAAATTTTATGATCTATAATATATTCTTATATTAAGAAAGAATAAAGTTTTACTTTAATATTTTGAGTCCCCCCTTAAAAAACATATTTTCTATATTTATGACAGACATATTATAAAAAATTAACCGTATACATTTGCTATTCTAATTCGTTGACTCACTGAATACTGAATGGAGAAATTGTTTTATGTTTAAAAGATATTCAATGTTTATCATTTGTGAAACATTATTTACTTCTTTAATCGGTTGTACAACAAATAATAGCGATACTACAACCAAAAATAAGATCCCACTCCCAGACGGAAATATAGGAAGAGTACTACAAACAAGTAATGGATATGTCATTATTTTTGGCAACGAAAAAGTAATCTTTGATGTATTAGTATTTAAAAAATGGATGATGTAATAAATTATGAAAAAAGTTTAAACCAAAAATCTCTCATTAATAAGTAGTGTTGGAATGATTCTCTATTGTGCATATTAAAAGCATCCTTATCTGATATAAAATAACAAAACCTTCAGATCAAACACTCCAATATAGTTCAACCTTCATTTTACAGTAAATAGAATCCATTTAGAAAAATTGATTAAAACATTTTTCTCTTTTAACTAAAAATACAACAGATAGGATCATAAACAACTAGCTATATAAGATTCTTTTATACTAAATAGAAGAGATTTCTACAATTATTCTGGGAAAATGAAGTTAGAGCTCCCTTCACTATTAGTGGAATCCTCTATCGGAAATGTAATAGTAGTTCCTTCATTTCCTTTATTTATTTCTTGTTCCTCTGGAAATACAATGGGAGAATCATTGCTTAAGTTTGGCGAAAAGCCAAGTTTAGATACAATGGCTTTTAAATCAGGTAAAACACCAATTTTATCAGAGGCTGGATCATTGGATTTCGTTCCTGTACTAGGATCACTTAAAATATCTCTAAGCTGGCTTGGTGTATATACTTTTCCCAGATTAGTTTTTGTAATTCCTTGAATTGATGCAGCAGCAATGATAGGTGATGCACTAGATGTTCCACTAAAGCTAGAAGTATATAGATTTGTCTTGAACTACCCCCACTTTCACTTCGTTTAGAAGTGAAAGTGGGGGATTCCTAAGTAAAGAGTTCTATCGAACTCTAATTTATTAGGCTATCTCCGCAGTCCTTGCGGTTAGAAGCCTTATCGCTTCATTCTTTAGATTGATACTTGCGTTAATATCCCTATCATGATGTGTACGACAAGAAGGGCAGTCCCATTTACGTAGATTTAGATTTTTAACGTCTTTGTTTTGATATCCACAACAAGAACATAATTGGCTTGAAGCAAATGTTTTCGATACGACAATGACTTGTTTGCCGTACCATTTTGCTTTATATTCCAACATGGTTCGAAACTGTGACCATGATACCTCACTAATTGCTTTTGCTAACTTATGATTTTTTAACATATTCGATACTTGCAAATCTTCTATACCGATAACATCGTGGTTTTTGATGATTTCAGTTGAGATTTTGTCCAAGTAATCTTTTCTAGAATTCATTATATATTCATGAATTCTAGCTACCTTAATTCTTTGTTTATTCCAGCGAGAAGATCCTTTCATTCTTCTAGAAAGAACACGCTGTACTTTTGCCAACTTCTCTTCTAACGATCGAAAAAACTTCGGGTTTTTATAGGTTGTTCCATCTGACAAAATCGCGAAGTCTTTTAGCCCTACATCCATTCCAATGTAAGAAAGTGTTTTCGGGAGTTCTTGCGCTTCTGTTTCCACTAACAATGACACAAAGTATCTACCAGAAGGGTTCCTTCTAACCGTAGCATTTAAAATACGTCCCTTTACTTCACGACTTTTGGCAAATCGAACAAGACCTAGTTTTAGCAATTTTATTTTGTTGCCTACAACGGCAATGTTTTCATTTGTTTGTTTTGTGGTATAAGATTGTACGTTGTTCTTCTTAGATTTGAAACACGGGGAGCTGTTTTGTTTTTTGAAAAAGCGTGTATAAGCATCCGCAAGGTTGCGAACAGACGACTGAATCGCAATACTATCCACTTCTTTTAGCCAAACAAACTCTTTCTTCATGGCAGGGAGTTTGGCAGAGCATGTACCATATGTCAAACCTTTTCCTGTTTCCTTGTATGCATTATCCCATAGAGATAGGAAATGATTGAATACAAAACGAGAACAACCAATCGTTTTATTGATTAGAGTTGCTTGTGCTTTATTTGGATATATACGAAATTTATATGCTTTATTGATAATCATAAGTTTCACCTCCATTTCGATATATATCTACTATACAACGAACGTACATTCGACATATAGTAAAATGATCATGACAATTTGTCAAGTAACACTTTACTACCTGGCGAACAATTAAGATGGCTCTTGCCATCCCATTCATCTCCCACCTACTCACTAGGCTGTGGCCCTTCACGTTCCTTGAGGAAGGAGTCTTCTTGGCTAAAATGATAAATTGGATAAACACTCTTCAGATGGAGCTTCTTCTTCCTGTAAATATGCCGTTTCAACAAGAGATGATTTCTCAAATTGTACAAGCAATGCTTGTACATCAATATCACCTTGGGTTTCTACAATATAATAGTTTAGCAAATTAGAAGAAATATGATCAGAGTCTTTTATTTCTTTACCTAGATTTTTAATTTCTTTAGGATTTAAAGAACTAAAAAGTCGATTTATAGTTACATTTTGATATTCGGCTAAAATTCCAATTAATTCAGGGTCTTGTTTTTCTTCTTTAATGAATTTTTCTATCCCATCCTGATATGGCAAATTTGCTTCATTTTTAAATTTCAAAATTAATTGTTTAGTAACTTGCTTATGTACAATAGAATTCAATTGCTTATTTGAATAATCGTAACTAGCTGCGTAGGCAACTTCTGATTTTTCACTTGGGAGTAGTCCACCCACCCCATTAAATGCTGTTAATGCAATTGAAGAAACTAGAATTCCCTTAAAAATTTTCAAATCGTGCACCTCTTTTAATTTATATATGATTATAAAAAACTATAGATTACCTAACTTCTTTTTTATACAAGCGTCTTATATTTAGGGTTATATTTTCAACTCCATTCATTTTTTATATTCACTTATATATCATTAATACAACTAGTTCATACCTTCAAATCTATTACTTTAGTTACATAACTGTAACCAGTATAGTTACAACTATAATAAATAGTCAACCTTATTTTTTATGCAATTTCGCATTTTAAAGAGGGTATACTTCTATCAACTTACTCCTAATTATTTTAATTTGAGTCTTATTCTCCTCATATTAAACCGATCTCTTATTTAAGTATAAAACCTTTACATTTTAAGAGAAATTGGACTTCTATCATTTTAAGTAATTGCATATATGTAATTAAAGGCATATAAGGGGGATTGAAAAATGGTAATTTCAAGACAAGATTCCTGGACTAACGATAACGATTCACTTCTCGCAACAATAGTACTTCAAAATATTCGTGACGGTGGAACACAATTAGCTGCATTTAAAGAGGTAGCTAAGCAATTAGCTAGGACACCTGCTGCTTGCGGATTTCGTTGGAACTCATGCTTACGAAAACAATACGAAGAAGAAATACAACAGGCTAAACAAAATCAAAAAACTGGAAATAACAAGTCCCCCATCCAACAAACAAAAGAAACAAACTCTTTATCTATTACATTAGATGACATTATTATCTTTCTACAAAATTATAAAGCAGTGAGTGAAGTGAACGATTTACAACAGCAAATTGAATATTTAACGGCAGAGAATAAATCCCTTCTCCAACGGTTAACTACATACGAAGAAGAGTATCGTATGTTAATTAACCATATCGATAAGACAAGAAATCTGATTGTAGTCGACTAAGAAGAATCAAATTAATTTTTATCATATTAAAACCGTAGCCTGTCAAAGTTACTATGTATGAATTAATTTCAATACACTATAAATGATAATAAGCAAAGCGCACGTTTATTGTTAATAAACGTGCGCTTTACTTAATTCATAAAATAGAAATTTTTTTCAACTTGATAACACTTTTAAAATTAAGATGTTTGTTTTATAGGTATCTGTTTACTTCTATTCTCAACAAGTTTATCTAATAATAAATAAACAAATCCAGACATAACACATCCCACACCTAAGATTGTAAATAATATATGCCCTAGAAGATGCTCCAGTAATAAACCGCCTAAAAGAGGCCCTAATATATTACCTGTAATCCACTGCAGATTAGCGGCTCCCATATAAGTACCCCTCAAATGTTCTGGAGCTAAATTAGCAACGAAAGTCATTTGGACAGGTGACATAATCATTTCTCCTAAAGTATAAACTGTATAAGCTATTAATAATGAAACTAAAATAACTAAATCGTTTGTGTTTATTACTTGAAACCACTTTGGTAACCATCCTATTGCCAAAAGACCAATACCAAAAAGAATTGCGCCATATAGCATTGATTTCCCAATCGATTTGTGAGTTAACCATTTTGAAATGGGAAATTGAAAAAAAACAACTAATAGGCCATTTAACGTCATTAAATATGGAAATGGATTACTATTCCCAAAAATCATTGTCTTCTCATTACTAAAATGAAGCGGTAACATACCTTCCGATTGCGAGAATCCCATAAATATAATGATTCCTGTAACTATATAGAAAAGTAATATCCTATCCCTTATAACAACTCTTAATGTGGATCTTATTGAATTTCCAGGTGTTTCTTCATGTATCATGACATTTTTAGGTTTTGTTTCCTTTAAAAACAGTACCATTAATATTGTATAAAACAGCATGGTTCCAGAAGTAATCAAAAAGATGACATCTTTTGATACAACTACAACTGCTGCGCCAATTATAGGACCTATCGCTGCTCCTATATTATGAGCCATTCTAAGTAATCCATATGCCTCAGTTCTTTTTTCTGGTTCTGTTACATCCGTAACCATCGCAGATGCGGCTGGTTCAAAAAAAGAGTTACATAACCCTAAACCGATAGATAAGATTGCATATGCTATAAAACCATCTATGAACAAAAAAAACAGCATTAATAACCCATTACTAGCCATAGAGAGTACCATAGTTGGTTTCCGGCCATAAGTATCTGCTATATGTCCTCCAATTAACGAGCCTATACTTGCTGCAATTGGAGATAAAGCTATGATCACACCTACCTCAAGCAAAGAATCTACTTTATCCTTTAAATATAATGCGAAAAATGGCATTAACATCATCATTGCAATACCATTTAAAGCTTCTCCAATAAAGCGAATCCATACATTAAGGTCCATCCCCTTGAACTCTTTCCATGTACTTCTCATATATATCTCACCTATGCTCACTGTATATTTTTTATTACAAAATTTATGAAGTGTGAAAGCCCACGCAGGACTTTAGTCCGTCTTTAGACGTGGGATGAAAGCAGCGTTTTTGCATAGCAAAACATGGTATACTTTATTTATAGTCATGCAAAAGACTCTAAAACGACTGTTCTCTGAAAACAGAATACATATGAGGTTGGGGTAGCAAATTCTTCTACTCCGTAAAATGTATTAAGTCGTCATGCAAAAGACGTAAAAACATTTGAGAACCAATAATCTGTATGGTATGGTCACAGTACCGTAGCCCACGAACCTATATGGTCTGTTGTGGGAGTGGTGATGGCACACCGCAATCTTGCACGTCAGCGATACCAGAAATGGACTTCGCCTTTGGTAGCAAGAATCCCACTGACGTTAGTCAGCTGGCCCCTTTAGGGGTGGGAGTGTCAAGTAAAGAGCTTTATAACACTTTTACCAAAATCTAAATTTAGCAAAATAAGCTACCAATTCATAAAAATACTTATCTTTTGATAAAATAATATAAACTCGTACCAATAATCTCCAGTGCATCTTGCATACGTTGAGCCGAGATGTTCTCTAAAACGGTATCTTGAGGTGTATGGAAAACCCTTTCAACATGATAAATAAGAGGATCCCAACTCTCTACATCCATCCATATAAATAAAGCAGAGGGAATTCCAGCTTGATTAAATGGTACATGATCACTAGAATCAAACTTTCCAGTTAACACAACCGATTTCCTCAATTCTTTACTAGTAGCTACAGCAGTATTTGTTACTTCATTTTGAGAGCCATCTAACGTCATTGCATATAAATCCTTAGCCTGATGATAACTTGTTGCAATCATATCTGCATTAAACACTCCTCGAATACGTGTTTTGTCTTTAGCAGATAACTGATTAACATAATGATAAGCTCCTAAAGATTCATTTTCTTCCGCTCCAAAAGCAATAAATTGAATTTCTTTATTAGTCTCTATATCCTTAAAATTGTAAGCCAACTCTAATAAAAGCCCTACTCCAGAAGCATTATCGTTTGCTCCAGGTGCCCCGATAACACTATCATAATGAGCACTCATTATTGCTACTTCCTCATCACCTGTCGTATGTTTAGGCTTTTTTTTCGCAATAACATTTAATGAGCGCAAATTTACTTCTTGCTTTGCCTTTAAACTGACTACATTTTGATTATGTAATAACTTTTCTTTCATTCTAATCCCCTGATTATAGGCAAGTCCAAATACAGGTATCGATTGTTCCTTTTTTAAAATTGGATTAAAAGCTTCTCCATAGTTCCCTCTATCCCCAATCGTACTATATAACAACACACCTTTTGCTCCCTTTATCGCTACATGCTCAACCTGTTCATTATATTTTTCAATAGTATCGGCTTGTTCTAATAATACTATTTTCCCATGGATTGACTCAGATAAACTATTAATATTGGTCTCTTTTCCTATAAAAACTACCGAGCCAACCACCGGATTTTTAGATATAAATGCATTAGATGCTGCCCCAACCTGCCAATCTTTTTCCCCATACATACTAAAAGAAATACTTCCAATATATTGATCAGGTACAGGAAGTGCTTGATATTCAACCTCATACCCTAATTTCTGCAATGTATCTCCAATGTATTTAGCTGCTCTATGTTCTTGCATAGTCCCACTTGGCCTTGGACCAATTTTTTCAGAAAGAAAACGTATATGTTCAATGGCACGACTAGCACGAACTTGTTCTGTCACAGGAGAATACAGATTATTATTAACCATAGCATTTACTTTTACTGGTTCTCCATATGGATTACTAAAAAAGAAAAGCAATAGAATTCCAAAACTTACAATGATTTTTTTTGTAATAGCTAATTTTTTCATTTGTCCTCCCTTTTATTAGAAAACATTAATAGTAAAACCTTCCCTTCTAACATACTTATTTAGAAGAAAAGGTTTACTAAAATCATCTCTAACTTAAATTACTTGATATGATATTAAAGCAGTAACTCTTTTTATATCTTTAAAAAATTCGAGTTTGCTTGTATGCCAGTAATATTCTTTTGGAACCAATTAAGAGTCTCCCATGATTTCACTCTATTTGTGTAATCAGTCTCCTGTACTTCGAATACAATTCCTATATTTCTACTTGAAACTTGATTCTTTACTTTTAATAAAGTTTCATGTAATAAATTTTCATTAATAGAACCATTAGTCGGACTTTCTCCCTCAAAGCAGCGTACCTCACTATAAGGAATCGTCAAATGTTTAAAAGAACTAAAATGTAAATGTTTGATATGATTCATTAAATTTATATACTTATGAAAGTCTTTATACTCAATTTCCTCTTGTCTTAATAATTTAGAAATACCTAGACGTGTAAGATAAGTGATAGACCAATGGCATATATCCCACGTTATTCCAACATTAGATAAATCTAAATTTACCAAGTCATTAAAATCTTCTGGGTATACAAATATAGGATCAAAGTCATCACCTAAGTTTCCAATGATGGGTAAGTTTTCAACACCTATCCATATATTGGTTCCTTTTATTTCCTCATCTATCATTTTAAAGAACTCTATAATTCTTTTTCTATTATCAATAAGATTATACTTTTGAAATTCTGCTATGTTCATAAATTGATTAGCATGAACTGTTATACCTGCTGCGTTATATTTTATAGCAAGATTAATAAACTCATATAACTGTTTTTTTATAAATTCACTATTTAAATAGTCTGCATTATCAGTTGGAAAATGCAAGGTTAATAAAGATGGATTAAGTGTTTGAACAAAAGAAAGTACATCTGAAAACTTTGTTGTATATGACTTATCATGTAAAGATTCTCCATCAAAAATATTTGCTTCTAATCCATAACCTTGTTCAACCCATTTTAAATCAATTTGTTTGCTATCTAATCCAAAGAATGGTACCTGTGGTATTAGCATATTCTCTTCACCTACCATGTTCCTCTTACTAACATAAATGCTTCAGCCGCTTTATATCCTGACTTTGCTCCCCATACAAAAGCATTGTGCTTCATTGCTTCTATTGAACGTGGGTGAGGAAATTCCCTTAACTCCGATTCATAATGTTTCATCGCATTTAATTTTGTCTCCAAATGTTCTTCAATATTTACGAAATAATTAGGAAGAAACTTATCTTTCTCATTATAATTCCACTCAGTAGAAGATAAGGTTTCATATGCAAACACCCATTTAACATTACTATTTGGTAGAGGTCGTGTAGCTGTCATCACTGCTCTATAAACAACAGTATGATCGATATTTATATCTCCACCATATTGAGTATAAATAATCGTAGGGTTTATTTTATTAATGTGCTCTTCAATTTCTTTTACAACATCTAGTAATGGCAATGTATCAAGACGATTATCAGGAAAATCTAACCTCGCAAAACTTGTTACACCAAGTGTAGTACATGCCCCCTCCGTTTCTTTATAAGACAGGCTCTTAACCTCTAAATCTAGTTCTCTGTATTCTTTAGATCTCGAAGATTTCCCCTCTGCAAGGATTACAACATGTACATCATCACCTTGTTCCACGTGTTTTGCTATTGTTCCACCAACACCAATAATTTCATCATCCGGGTGTGCAGCAAATACTAGTACATTCATATGATTTTAAACTCCTTTAATTAATTTTTCTGTTTCCTCTGGACCACAATTTAACAAAACATCTAGCATAGATAAATGCGGTATAAACTCACCAAATAACTGTGGATAAGAATACTCTCTTATCCTTTGGTACATGATTTCTATATTTTCATGCTCAAAATCACTTTCTATTAAATAATCTTGACCTAAACTTCCAGAATAATAAGTACTGGCATTAAACTTTTGACAAAGCTCTAGTACAAAATCACTTTTTTTCCCTGTAATACCCTCTATCTCTGATGCATAATATAATTCCGTATCAATATTTAATTCTCGAATAATAAAATGAATAAAATTCATATTTAGACTGTTAAGATTGTCCCATTTTTCTGAATAAAAACCCTCTAGATAATCCTTGTATACATTGAAATAGGGCGCATTAGAGTAATTAATTCTTATTGTCTTCCAATGCTTTCTCTCCCAATCTTGTGTATTATCTATCTTTAACTTATTCAATGGGATTTCTTTATAATTTTTCATTTGCATCGGAACCGTTAACCAGGATACTCCTTGGGAAGTTTTAATACGATTTCTATTTAAAAAACCTTTCTTTTCAAATTGTGCTATATCATGAAATACAAACACATCCGATTTATGAATTTTTTCAAAAAAACCATACCAAGGTAAATAGCTTGGTTGGTGGCCACTAATAATCATAGTTTAAATCCTCTCTTTTAAACAAAAACATTTTTTCAAAGCTGCTCCCCAGTATATCTTAGGTCTAGCAATCCCTTTATTATGTGAATAGCCTAAATCCGCATACTTTAATTTATTATGAATTGCTAATTCAAACGCAACATTTAGTAGTAAGTATGAAGATTGTGTATTTTTCCCTTTGATATTATTAATATTAATCCAGTAATATAAAACTTGTTTATCCATTATAAATATACTGGAACTAATTAGTTCTTCTTCTAAGAATGCTCCTAAGAAAAGGATTCTTTCTTTTAAATTTATAAATAAATAATAAAAAAACTCTCTACTAAATGAATAACTCGCTCCTATACTGTTATTATGTTCCTGATATAAATTGTAAAATTCATCTAATTCTTCTAAGGCTATAGGCCGAATTTCAACACTCTGTTTACGGGCATATCTAACACTTGTCCTAGCTTTTCCTGAACACGATGTCCATAAATCCTCAAAATTATTTGGTAGATCTAACATATAAGTTTCTTTATACTCCCACTTTTCATCACTATAACTTTGAAAAGGATTTATTGTTATAGGTAATAAAAGCTTTTGAATTTTATTTTCAAACTTCCTATTTATTATCGATTCATAAAATGCAAAATCTATTTTATCTTGGCCAATGATTACAGGGCCTCCATAACCAATTAAACTTCCCAGCACCCTACCATCCTGTACATATATAGGAGATAAAACTACTGTACCCCTTGTTTTTATTAATACTGGAAAAAATTGAACACCAGGTAATAATTCCATTAATTTTCCCCATTCATAACAATGGAATACGGAACCATTATATTCTTCCATACAAGTATCCCAATATTGGGCATCAGTACATATTTCGATTTCCATATAATCACCTTTTACTTCTTTTTCTCTAAATATATTAGAATTTGACTACATATATACTTAAGGTCTTTTTTCCTTAAAGGATATTTAAAAGGTATTGATAATACTCTAGACCATAAAAATTCTATATTTTTTGACTCTGTGGCATAATTGGAAAAGATAGGGATTTCACCTAAAGGTAGATAATTCCAACAAGTTTGTATTCCTTTTTCCGCCAAATATACGGAACACTCATATCTATCAGAGGGTTCTTTGAAAATAATAGTGAAATAGTTCAAATAAACATTCTGAGCTGAAAATATAATCTTTACCCCGTACTTTTCTTCAATTGATTGCAGCATCGTATAACACAAACTGGCATTACATATATTAATTTCTAAAATCTTTTTCGTTCTCTTTAAGTGTTTATCAATTAGCAATGAGCGTAATGTGGACATTGTTTTTGGATATATAACTTCCGTTTCCTCTGGCAAAGAATCCAATTTGCTATCATTATAAGAAGGAATAATCCCTGACTTTTCCCAATAATCAGTAAATAAACTCAGTAGCCTACTCTTCTTAATTCTTAAAGCTAATTGCGTTTTCAGGTGGTTTTTATAATCTAAAAGCACTTCTTCTTTCTTTTCTTCATCCATATCACACAAGTCATTTACCGTACGATTAAGAAGTAATGCTCCTCCCCCTATACTTGGGATGGGTTTAGTTCCCCCAAAACTTAAAATTCCAATGTCACCTAAACTACCAATTAATTTTTCGTTTTGATAAGAGAACATTGCTTGTGCTGCATCATCAATTATATAAATATCATTGTCTCTGGCCCAATTAATAACCTCTAAATCTTCATGACATCCATACACATGTGTAAGAATAATTGCTCTTGTATTTTCATTTGAGTATTTTTTTATTTTATTAAGAGAAAGTGAGTAATCAGTAGTCAAATCAATTAATACAGGTTTTGCTCCTACTGTTAATACAGCCTCTATTACATTAGGACAATTAAAATTTGATAAAATTACTTCATCCTCTTTTTTTATCTTTAGATACTTTAACCCTGCTACTAATGCCGACGAACCACTATTAGTTAATATAATTTCGGAATTAGGGTAGAGAGTTTGTAAACTCTCTTTTAGATTAGAATGATTGGATCTATATATACTTTTCAAAAAATATATATGATCAAATATACTCCAAAAAGAAGGATATATTGGATACTTAATTTTTTTGGGGTTTTTAGGATATAGATACTGTGTTTCCATATTTCTCCTCTATTATTATCTCTAACCCTTTATTTAATGAAATAACTGGTTGATAGTTTAATAATAATTGAGCTTTTTCTATCGAAGGGATTCTTCTAAATATTTCTATGTTAGAATCTCTTACTCCCTCATCTCCTAAATTAAGAAATTCAATTTCACTTTTGTTTCCCATTAACTCATTGATTTTTCCCGCTAATTCCTCCATAGATATAGGCTTGTTATTTCCTATATTAAAATCAGCAAAATTCTCTCCTTCATATTCAAATGCTAATATAGTTCCGTTAACAATATCGCTAATATAACTAAAGCATCTAATTTGCTGTCCGTCCCCATAAATAGTAATATTTTCGCCGTTATGAGTTTGTTTTAAAAACTTAGAAATCACAAAGTTATCATTTTGTTGTGAACCGTATACATTAAAATAACGTACCACTCTGACTTTAAAACTATTATTAGCATATTCTTTCAAAAAATCTTCTGACATTAATTTAGCTTTTCCATAAGCTGATTTGGGAATTTTGACATCATTTTCTTTAAACGGAACACTCACACCATCCCCATACACCTCGGAACTAGAAGAAAATAATAACTTATCTATTCCATTTTCTATACAAACTTCTACAATATTTTTCGTGCCTTCAAAATTCACCCTGACTACATCTTCTTCATTTGAACGGCAATTATCAACACCTACTAATGCAGCTAAATGTATGACCCCATCCACATTAATAAGCTTTTCTCTTAATGTCGCAATATCTAAGATATCAATTTCTTCAAAAGGAACATCAATACTTGGTTTAAATTTATCAAATATAATTACTTCATAACCTCTTGCTATTAACTCCTTTGTAACATGTTTACCAATAAATCCACCGCCACCAATAACTCCTATCTTCATAAATATTTACCTCCCTACCTTTAATTGGTATAAACTTTTTAAAGATGTAACGATATGTTCAACCTCATTTTCTGTAAGTGCACTATACAATGGTAATGAAATAATTTGATCAAATACTTCTTCTGTTTTGGGTAAATGTACATTAAATCTCTCTTGATAATATGGATGCATATGAACGGGAATAAAGTGAACACTCAGCCCAATATTTCTCTTTTTCATTTCTTGAATCATCTGATCTCTACTGATAGGAGAATTAGGATTAATCTTTATAACAAATAAATGCCATGCATGTTTTATACTTGGATTGTTTACATAGTTAGGTAATGTTATATACTCTTGGATTTCTTTTAATTCTTCCTGGTATATTTCCGCTATTCTCTTTCGTTTTTCAATCATTTTATCAGCTCTTTTTAACTGACTAATACCTAAGCTAGCTTGTAGATCCATCATGTTATACTTAAATCCAGGTAATAGAACATCATAACGCCAACTTCCTTTTTCGCCATAACGATTCCATGCATTCTTGGTGATGCCATGCCAACCATATAATCTAGCTTTTTCAGCAATCTCCTCATTTTTAGTGACTAACGCTCCACCTTCACCTGTTGTTATATTTTTAGTAGCATAAAAACTAAAACAAATAATATCTCCATGTGTACCAATCAAAGTATCATCATACTTAGTTCCTAATGCATGAGCCGCATCCTCTATCAGAAATAAGCCGTGTTCTTTACATATCTTTTGAAGTTCTTTTAATTTGGCTGGGTATCCAGCAAAATGAACTGCAATAATGGCTTTAGTTTTTTTAGTGATTTTTCTTTTAACATCATGGAGGTCAAGACATAAATCCTCTTCATCTATGTCTACAAATACTGGTTTTGCACCTACATGCATAATAACGTTTACACTTGAACAAAAAGTAAAACTTGGAACTATTACTTCATCTTCTAATCCAATCCCCAAAGACAATAACGCTAAATGTAACGCCGCAGTCCCTGAATTGCAACTTACTACATGTTCAGTATTTAGATATTCTTTTAAATTCTCTTCAAACTCTATCACTTTTGGCCCCTTTGAAAGCCATCCAGACTTAAGAGCACGAATAACTCCCTCAACATCTTCCTCATTTATTTCTGGTCGATAAAAAGGAATAAATTCTACCATATAATCACCTACAAACTTATAATATTTTTTTTATATATTGATTCATCTTTAAATATGTTTCTTGTATCTAAAATTAAGCAATTTGCCTCATTGAACAAATTAAAATTAATACAATCATGATCCGTATGAACAATAATTAAATGGTATTTATTTAATGCATTCATAGTTAAATCGATAGATTTTTTCACATTATGATTGTCCACAATTAGATCCTCAATAAATGGATCATGGTAATCGACGTTATACCCTTCTAGCATTAAACCATTCATAATATCCAAAGCTGACGATTCTCTAGCATCATTAACATTTTTCTTATATGCTACGCCAATCATAAGAACATTCTTTCCATCTTCATCTTGTAGTAACTGTAATGCCCTTTTAATAATATAATTTGGCATGTTTTCGTTAATCTCTTGTGCTACATCAATCATTCTTGTTGCCAAATCTTTATTATTTGCAATCCACTTAAAATATATAGGATCAATTGGAATACAATGCCCTCCTACACCAGGACCTGGATAGAATTTTTGAAATCCAAACGGCTTAGTCCCAGAGGCATCAATTACTTCCCAAATATTAATGTTTAATTCATTACATATTTGTGTCATTTCATTAATAAAAGCAATATTTATAAAACGGTAAGTGTTTTCTAATAACTTCGCTGTCTCTGCCACTTCTGGACTACTGACCTTATGAATCCCATTAATTAGGTTACTGTAAAAGGCTGCAGCACAATCTGTACAATTAGGTGTAACTCCACCTACAATTTTAATAATATCTTGGATTGAGAATGATTTATTCGCAGGGTCAATCCTCTCTGGAGAATATGCTACAAAAATATCTGTACCAATTTCAAAATTGGTTTCATGTTCTAATTTATATAAAATCTCTTCTCTTGTTGTACCTGGATAAGTAGTACTTTCTAGAATGACTAATGTACCCTTTCTAATGTACTTGACTATTTCATTAACTGCTGAATGAATATATGTTAAATCTGGTTGTTTACTATCTTTTTCTAAAGGAGTAGGAACACATATAACAACAACATCACATTCATTTATATATTTCATTTCTGTACTAATAAAAAACCTATTTGTATGTAAAGCATCTTGGATTTCGGTATCCTGTATATCACTGATATAACTTGTTCCACATTCTAATTTTTCTATTTTAGCTGAGTTTTTATCGAATCCTCTTACCTCATAACCTGCTTCTAAACATTTAAGAGCCGATGGTAGTCCAACATATCCCAGACCAATATACCCAATACACGCACTTTTATTCACAATTTTTTCAACTAATGATTTTTTAATTTCATTATTTAATACAGTGACCATTACTTATCACTTCCCCAGAAATTTAATATCAAAATTCTTACCAGTAATAGATAATTGCGCGTTATGAAAGCCCATAGATGCACGTAAATTATTAAACAATGGAACAAACTAAATTATTAATACTATCATTCCTCCTAATAAGATACATATTTAAATCTACAAAAAAAATCCCCTAGAATTTCGAGGTGTTTTCTTATATCTATAATGTTCACATGTTATTTTATGGGATTCAATCAATTTTTTTCTTTTTTTCACTTTCTCAATATAGAATAAATTTTGTTATTATAAAAACACTCATCTATAAAACGGTATATTCTCATATAATTAAAACAACATGATACTTGTTATATCTGCATTTTTTTAAACCCTTCCTAAAAAAAAGAAAGAATTTTCCCTCTTTTAATTCGAAAGATATAATTCATCAATTTGTTAATAAGAGTATTCAATTATTATTAACTGCACTATTTTTACGTTTTTTACTTTTTATTGAAATTAATAGAAAAACATCTATCTGAATAATAAAAAATATTTTGAAATATTTTTAAATTCAAAATATAAATGATATACCTTTTCTAAAAAATAACGTTGCAGTAAAAGAATTTACAATTCGATTCAGGCCTTCTCACATACTTCATTTTTTAATGAAGTATGTGAGAAGGCTTTCATTATTCAAAAAAATCGTAACATCTCATCAATCAACTGAGAGTTACGATTTTTGATATCTGATTACTTTTTAATTTTCTTATAAATATTGCGTTAACCTAATCATATCTATACACTGAATACCATTTTCATATATTTCATCTTCATAATTGCGTAAGAAAAAATCCCTATCCACATTTGTTATTCTAAACCCACATTTTTGATAAAGGCCTAATTGCATTAAGCTAGAATTTCCCGTCCCTATTTCTATGGTTTTATATTTCTCTTTTTTAGCATAGTCTATAGCAAACCCAAGCAAATATTTCCCATATCCTTTTCCCTGTTCTTTTTCAGAAACTGCTATGTTTATAATTTCAATTGTTTCAGGACGAGTAGGAATTAAAATCATAATCCCCACAGTAATAGTATCCTTTTTTAAAACAAAACAGTCCCCTTGTTTAAGGTATCCATTAACTACTTCTGATGAAGGATCAGCTAGTAATAATAACTCCATTTCTTCTTTACCAATGCTTGTACTTTTTTCAATACTAATTTCATCCCAATTATTTAATTTCATTTTCAATACTCCCCCTTTTAACTAATATATTAAATGAATTCATTCTCACAAAACAATATCAATAGTCATTTTAAAATGCAGTAGGTGGTTCCTATCATCTATTATGCTAAATAAAATACACATACATAATGTATGTGTATTTTCATTTTCGCTATTTCTTAATAAAAAAGTAGTTTTTAATCTACTTTACATCTTCTCTAGTATTTCTTGTCTCTCACACCATTTCGTTAACTTTTCTAATGCTTTTTTAGACAATCGTTTTGTTTTGTGATTACAAAATCTAGATAGCGTCGACGGAGAAATACTAACTTCATCGGCTATTTCTCGAATACTTACATGTTTTTCATTATGCACTTTCAATATTTGATCACGGATTTTCTTCTCTCTTTGTTCGACTGGTTCTACACTCTCTTTAACTTCTTCAACAACTGTCACTACAGGTAATTGCTCTTGTGGTTCCTCTATAAATTTCTTTCCTATTCCACTATCCATTGACTGTAGCATTTCCTCAGGTGGTAAAATAGTTATCCCTAAGTTAGCGTAATAATTTTTAAACCAGTTACGTTTCCCAATTTGTTGTTCATCAAGCGGGTCACTATACTCCCAATGAGAGATTACTTTTTCATTTTCTAAATCCATTAAAACATTCTCTAGCTGTTCTCTAATACGATTCGGCTTCCAATCTTTTGGAATATCCATTACTGCTAGTAGCCCCTTGTCCCCTCCTATGGAATAGGGCTTTTTCAATGATGAATACATTTGTCTAATTCTCCATTGCCATGTTAAGTATCGAATTAACCTTTTATGATATTTATGTCTATAACTATTGTATTCAAGGGCCTTTTTAGACAATAATGCTGTTGTATTATTTGATCCGTATAAATAATTCGTTAAAAAACTACCTGGCTTAATACGACAAGATTCAATCCCCATATATTCGTTTGTAACACTATGTCTCCACAATACAACCGAATCTAAAACAAATAACCTTTTAATAACCTCACGCTTTAATTCTACTCGTTCTCCTTCGTCATCACGATCGTTTAGTACTACGACCTCATTATCATCATTTAAATAGATAAAAATACTTGCTAAAGCCGCAATCCTCTTTGCTATTTTAATTTTATCTTCCGCTCGATAATATTCTTTATTTTTGACGACTGTCTTTGGAATATTGCACATCTCTAAAACTTGCTCGTATGAAAAATCAATGAATTCATCTGGAGATTTCGCCTCATTTATCCACTGTATTGTAATTGCATCTAAACAGTCTGCCGTTAAATCATCCATATTACTCATTACATCATCAACAAGGGTATTCCATCGAGCTGATTCTTCAGTGTTTGTAAGTCTTAAATCCTCGTCTTTGTGTGAAGAAAGTTGAGCTACACCATTAGAAGACTTCGTTTCAATGGGATACTGTAGGACTTTACTTTTTTCATCTTCTTCAAATTGATTCTTTGCAATTCCATCTCTTAGTTTATAATAAACAGCAGAATTATTTACTTCGTAATAATCCTCATGGTTCACTATATTTGTCTTATCTATATTTTGATCATTTTCTAATATTATGGAATTTGAATGCGCTACATTCTGAAATTCTTTTTCTATATACTCTTCAATTTCCTTATATATTTCTTCCTTATAAGAATCAATCTTCGCATAAATTTGTACTAATGTAATTCCGGATTCTTGCTTTTTCTCTAACCAGGATACTAATGCAGTAAATGATGGAGAAGCATAGTGTGAGGTTAGTACTTTGTTATTATTGTTTTCAACATCTTTAAAGTACGCATTCCACTTATTCCATAATAGCTCGTTCGTTTTATAAATTGGCTCAGAGATTAGCAATGCATCTCGGAACATTTGTAATAAGTTATCCACTTTATATTCCTCCCTAAACCATGGATCACAACAAAGTAGTTTTCATCATAAAAATCTTTACTACTATTATATTTAATTTATTGTAACAGATATTTACAAGATTTTGCGGTTTCTTCTCCTTAATTCCTTAACTTGCAACATGTTTGCTCTTGCTTTTCCCTATTCCTCTTTGCTTGATTCCTTTTGCGCTTTTCTTTCCTTTACTCTTCAACTTGCAACATGTTTGCTCTTG
>NZ_QNRN01000010.1:120223-120552 GCF_003315125.1 Bacillus sp. DB-2
CAACATGTTTGCTCTTGCTTTTCCCTATTCCTCTTTGCTTGATTCCTTTTGCGCTTTTCTTTCCTTTACTCTTCAACTTGCAACATGTTTGCTCTTGCTTTTCCCTATTCCTCTTTGCTTGATTCCTTTTGCGCTTTTCTTTCCTTTACTCTTCAACTTGCAACATGTTTGCTCTTTCTTTTCCCTATTCCTCTTTGCTTGCATTCCTTTTGCGCTTTTCTTTCCGTTACTCTTCAACTTGCAACACGTTTGCTCTTTCTTTTCCCTATTCCTCTTTACTTGCATTCCTTTTGCGCTTTTCTTTCCTTTACTCTTCAACTTGCAACACG
>NZ_QNRN01000010.1:120559-242466 GCF_003315125.1 Bacillus sp. DB-2
CTTCAACTTGCAACACGTTTGCTCTTTCTTTTCCCTATTCCTCTTTACTTGCATTCCTTTTGCGCTTTTCTTTCCTTTACTCTTCAACTTGCAACACGTTTGCTCTTTCTTTTCCCTATTCCTCTTTGCTTGCATTCCTTTTGCGCTTTTCTTTCCTTTACTCTTCAACTTGCAACACGTTTGCTCTTTCTTTTCCCTATTCCTCTTTACTTGCATTCCTTTTGCGCTTTTCTTTCCTTTACTCTTCAACTTGCAACATGTTTGCGGTATCCTTACCCTATTTCGTCTAACTTGCAACAGTATATTTTTTTCTCAACCTAATACATTACACAAAAAATCGTTCTATTTTTAAATTTTTGAGTGATTTTTTTATATTTACAACAAGTTACTCAAATAAAATGCAACATGTTTGCGGTATCCTTACCCTAACTTTTTTGTCTTTTTTAATCTAATCCCTTATATATCAAGGAATTAGGTGCTTTTACTTATTCTTATACATATAATTCAACTTGCAACACGTTTGCGGTATCCTTACCCTTATTTTTCGCATAAGATGCAACACTGTTTGCGGTATCCTCACCCTATCGTAATCCATACAAATCTAATTAAACCTATCACATCAACGATAATCGTTATATTTCATGATTAATAAGCGTACTTCTTAACTTGCAACACGTTTGCGGTATCCTTACCCTAACTTTTTTGTCATTTTCAATCTAATCCCTTATATATCAAGTGGGGAGATGACTTTTTACTTATTCTTATACATATAATTCAACTTGCAACACGTTTGCGGTATCCTTAACACAAAAAAAATTAATAGAATTCTCATATCCCTTGATACACCTAGCTTTATAAGCTGTTGCAAGTTGCTATCTTTCTTCTTAAAGGAGCACCTTTCGCCAATTTTCGATTTGCTATAATCAAAATTGGTATATTTTATAGTATTTTGACATATATTTCTGAATTTGCAGAACGGAGGTGAAAAAGATGGGGAAATCATTTATTATTCAAAATCAGCGTAGCTTAAATGGAAAAACAACAAATGCTGTTTTAGTTACACTAAAATCTTGGCAGAAGTTTGTTGCAACATTTGAGGAGAAGTACTACAGCTATAAAGATACATATTTAGAAGATATTCTGCAGCACATGACATACGAAGAACGTATTGCGGATGTAGAAGGCTTTGTCGAACAAGCGAAACCATCTTTTTCACGTCGAGCAATGTCTGCACTTGCAGAAAAAACAGGAAGAAAACATAAGTTATATGGTATTACGAATGCAGATCTTGAAGTGTTCTTATATCTACATAAAAAATGCTTTACTAATGGTGTCATTCCAAATGTAACGATACATATGATGTGGGAAGATTACAAGCAATATAAAGAAGAATTTGCATACATCCAGCATTCTCAGTTCTATATTGCTCTAAAGAAATTAAGTATACATAACATAATCTCTATCGAAAATGGCGTAGATGGTCGATATACAATCAAATTGACTCATTTTATGAATGAAGAAACAGAAAAGGCTAATCCATACGTATATATTAGTCCTGTTGTATTTACAAAGGCTTTCTTTAAGCTATCTGTAGCAGCTAAGAAACTGTTCTTAGACATTGCTATGCAACAATATACAGAAACAACGTTAAAGCGTTCTTTGGACAAGCAGGACGAAAGAGGTAACAAAACTCACTTTGGTGGGATGTATCGTTTCTTACATAAAAAATATCCGCACCAGATCCGTGCGGTTATCGAAGAATTAACAACTGCATTACCGTGTACGGGGAATCCCCTATTCAAAATTTGCAAAATGCAAAAAGGTGTAAAGCATACAAAACGATATACAACATTATATCTATCTATCCATTCGGACTTCTTATGTACGAAAGAATCTGGAGAAGAGCAACACAGGGATCCATTTACACCAAAAGCTACCTATGCTCGTAAAGCAAAATTCATCGAATCAGTTCTACAAGAAATGAATATCGGTGAACTGTCTGCAGACATGAATAAGTTCATTCATGTATTAAAGCATACTTGTCATCGTCAAATTCGTGGTGTAATTCGTGGACTTCGTGACATGGTTGATCGAAAAGAAGGATATCCAACGAAAATTGTATATACATTGAAAAAACTGTTACATCAAACATCTCAATATCAAATTCTTGATACAGCGGCGAAAGAAGGCATCTACCCTCTTATTGCACAGCATATACCAAAAGAGAGAAATAGTGACCGTGAACAAGCTGTCTTTAATTTCGGTCTACATTATTCAATGTACTCTCTTGGCAACATTAAGAAGATGTTTAAAAATGTGCATGCACTACTGAAGCAGAAGTTTACGGTACCAGTGACGGAAGAGTCTTATCACCGTAATTATCTAAAATACCAGGAAGAAACGTTATTTAGAAAATATGCATATGATCAGGGAGTGAATCTCCATGCATATATCGCTTTAGAAATTGAAATGCGTGAAAAACTAAAAGTTCGTGGCCATAAAGAACGCACGATTCCAAGTGATGTACGTGAATGGTTTATCGAGGCAATTGATAAGCTGCCACAAGAAAAACTTCGTGTTATTGAGCTGCCAAAGCAGTTTAATTTACTAGAGTTTATGCGTACCTTCGAACGTTTAGTACGTGCTGGTGTAACAATAACAGCTCCAGATCAGGTGCTAACCGCAATGGAAATAAAATAATAGCAACGAGCTCTCTATTTTTGAAAAAATCGAAAGTAGAGGGCTATTCGTGTTTGTTTCATTAACACCCCTTTTCTACTACTCTATTTATAAATACCAAATCAGAAGAACTTCATGTAAAATGGAGTCTTTTTTTATACATTTCTATACAAATCTTCTTCTACCTATAGAAGAATCTCCACACTACACATTGAATATTCTTCATCTGTAGTAAAACATCCGATTTTATATCTACAAAAAATCAGAAAGATATTTATAAAAATAGTGGATATGAGGACAAATATGATCAAATGTGAATAATATTTCCTCAATATCCTTGAGAATACTAGTGTCGTTGCATTTATCTAATAAAAATCATCAATAATAATGTGAGTTATGTGTAAATACTGAGTAATGTTAACAAATAGCTCCATTATCTGAACAAATTGTGGATAATTGGACGCTAAATACTGCTCCATTTACCAAAATAAAGAAAATAAGCCCTATTTCCACAGTTGAATAAATATAATGTGATTTGTATCAATTTCTTTCCGATTTCATGTAGTAACATATGATTTCCTTTCTGCTTTTTTGTAGAATTGAAAGTCTAACAATCGTTGAATCTACGGATACATTTTCTACTATTTATGATTTTTTACGTTCTAACATCAAATTATCCCTTGTAGGAGTAGGTCTTTTCCCTATTTTTGATAACCTATAAAAGTTTTATCTTTATTTCTTTTTAATATATAAGATATATATTTATAATAGATTTTATTATTACTAATATGATTGTTAATAAGAAGTCTGACCTAATTGAAAATATTTGTTAATTAAGTTATAATAATGGTAATTAAACATATCATTACCCACATAAAAAAGGACAAACCTACGTATCCCTACCAGGACGAGGTTTGTCCTTTTTTCATTTTATAATCAATTAATAATTGGAGGATTAAACATGGTCGTACTAAAGAATACAACTAATATAGCAATGAATGAATATAACGAAATTAGATTTTTTAAAGGTTTTTTTTGGGGATTATTACTTGTACTCCCTTTTTGGAGTATTATGATAGCCTTATTCATTTGGCTTTGTAAATAATAATCAACATATCAAAAATGCAAAGGGTTGTTTGTCCGTTTGCGTTTTTGATATGCCAGCAACCGTGCGTAGCAAAGGGCGGTAGCAGGTCTTTCACCTATTTTTTGTTATAATATCCCCAAAGAAATTAGGTGATTATAATGAACAAGACAATTAGCTTAGAGAAAACCTTAGAAGATTTTTCTGCTTATTTAAATGAAAAAGGCCGAAAATACTCTACGATCTAACGTTATGCATATGATATTAAAGATTTTTATAGATGGTTAGAAGTAAATGAGATACTTTTTCATATCAAATCATGGAGTAATCTATCTGAAAAAGATTATCAGGATTATTTCTCTGAGTTAGAAAACAAGTGTAAATAATCCCTCAAAACAAGGTACAGAATATGGGTTGTTTTAAAGAAATTTCACATGTTTTTAGGGATAATTAGTCCATTAAATGATATTCATCTCTCTTTAATTCCGGATCAATCACTAAATGACAATGATTTTATTACTGAAGCGGAAGAAAAGCATCTAAAACAAACTGTATTATCAACAAAGGGCTTAACAGAAAGACAAGCTAAATATCGCCCCCTAATTATGGATAGAAACGCTTGTATAATCAATTTAATAGTAAACTACGGTTTGTCTTTACAAGAGCTTATATCGCTTAATATGAGCCATATGCAGTTTGCTAGTAATACTTTAATTGTTCCAGTGGAAAATGGTATGACTAGATCTATCTCTTTAACGGAAGAGGATACAAAACAACTATATAAATATTATAAAATGATTCCGGAACCAGTAAGGCCTCGGCAGTATACAGATAATGCCTTCTTTGTTGCATTTGACTTTAATCGGGGAACATATCGATGGGTATATGAAAATGATGCACCAAAGGCATTGTCTGAGGTTGCTGTGCAAAAAATGATACAACTTGAAGTAAAACGTGCGGGGGGAAATAGGCGTATTTCTGCACAGCAGATGAGGAATACATGTGTTCTCCGTCTTATTAAGCAAGGAATAAATGAAGATGAATTGGTAAGTAGAATGGGGTTCAAAACTAAGATATCTCTAAAAAGATATTTCCAATATTTACAACAAGTTCAACTCAAGCACGTTTAAAATAATACACATTTTGCTCATTTATTTTTTTCTCCTCTATTATGGGCTTTACTCTATCGAATGTAGTTTTAAAATAAAGTTTGATTAAAAATATCTACACCACCCTTATTCTACGGAATATAAAAAGAATCTAATTTGAAGAAAGATTAATCAAATTAGATTCTTTTCCAGTAGATTTAAGATTGGTTTTTATAAAAATGTTTGATTTAAATTACACATATTAACCTCACTATATGATTCTCTGATTAACAAAACGGATAAAAAATTTGGGAATAGTAGCACCGAATCGCTTCGTTTCTAAGGTTCAGTCCTGCGTCAATATTTCTATCGTGATGTGTGCCACAAGAAGGACAATCCCGCTCACAAAGATTTAGATTTTTAACGTCTTTATTTTGGTAACCACAACTTGAACATAACTGACTAGAGGCAAATGTTTTTGAGACAACTACAACTTGCTTCCTGTACCATTTTACCTTGTATTCCAACATATTTCGAAATTGTGACCAAGATACTTCACTGATTGATTTGGCAAGTTTACTGTTTTTTAGCATATTCTTTACTTGTAGATCTTCAATACCAATTACATCGTGGTTTTTGATAATCTCAGTAGAAATTTTATCTAAGTAATCTTTTCTTGCATTCGTAATATGTTCATGGACTCGTGCCACTTTCACATGTTGTTTATTCCAGTTAGAAGAACCTTTCGTTCTTCTGGGAAGGATGCGTTGTGCATCCGCTAACTTTTTTCTAATGTACGAAAGAATTTAGAATTTTTGTATGTAGTTCTATTTGAAAGAATAGCAAAGTCCTTTAAGCCCATATCAATACCGACAGAAGATTCTGTTTTTGGAGGTTCTTTTACTTCTGTCTTAACTAGCAAAGATATAAAGTATTTACCACTTGGATTCCGTCTAATGGTAGCACTCATAATACGTCCCGTTACCTTACGGCTCTTTGCAAACTTCACAAGTCCAATTTTAGGTAATTTCATTTGATTGCCTATTACAGCAATGTTTCCATTTGTTTGTTTCGTCGTGTGAGATTGAATTTTATTGCGTTTGGACTTGAATCGTGGAGGATCGTTCTGTTTCTAAAAAAACGAGAAAAAGCATCTGCTAGCTGTTTAAATGTGGATTGAAGAGCAATACTGTCTACTTCTTTTAACCATATCGTGTCATTCTTCATGGATTGAATTAAGAGCTAAATAAGCATTTGTTTGTGCTGCTCTGCTCTTTTTCCATGGTACATTTTCATCTCTAAACAATGACGCACAATCCTTTCAGCATCTGTTATATCTGATGTTTACGTGGAAAAAGTGAATATACTATTTCGCAGAAAAAGATTTTTGAACTGCACGAAGTTCTGCTTTTGTTAATTGTTGCTTCTTTTCATTAGAAGAATAAATCTGATAATGAACGTTTTTTTCATTCCAATCTATATGATGGAATTCATTCTTTGTCTGATTGAATGCTTGACGAGTTTTATCAAATGCATTGATTTCTTGAAAGGATTTTTGTGGAAGCACTTCTTTTCCTTTTGTTATTTCAACAATTAGTTTCTGATCTTCTTTACTTGAATAAACGATGGAAACATGTTCTGCATTTTCATTTGCAACCGTCATCGAATCTACTTCAAAAGGTAATTTAGTAGGATATGATATTGGAAAAGGGAGTTCTTTTGGTGCAGTAGCCATGACTTCTTGTGATATCGGATACAAATTTGAATCTTCTGCAAAACAGCCTGTAAGCATAGTAACAAAAAACAAAATAACGAACCAAGATTTTTTCATTCCTTTCCCTCCCTTTTATAACGTATGTAGCTTTTTGGCATACATTCTTGAATGGAATGGGATAAAATCTAAAAAATAAAAAATGCCCAAGATAACTCCATTAGAAGTTATCAAGAGCATTCACTACGTACATAGTTGGATTGAGGGGCCGATTATTTCAACTTTAAACAGATTTATGTTTTTCACTTCCTCCTTTTGACCGTAGTAGTTTTTTTATGTTCATAGTTCCTGAGATCAACAAACCACCTATTACTAGAATTGCACCAAATAGATGATACATTGTAATATTTTCTTTGAGTATTAACCAAGCTAGTAAATAACCAAAAATCGGAGTTAGGAATAGATAGTTGTTTGCTTTTATAGGATCTTTCTTTAATAAATAAAACCATAGTAACATAGATACAATTGAAGTCATCACGACCTGCCAAAATAGACCAATAGCAAAATTCATATCTAAATAAATGTACGGATTTGTATCTAATAAGAAACTTAAAGGAACCGCAAATAGACTACCAAAGATGATTTGCCAAGTATTAATGACCAGGCGATCGATCTTCATATCATATTTTGTGAAACATACACTCCCAATCCCCATAGATAACATGCCAATCGCGAGAATAATGACGCCCGATACAGTGGCTTGCGTATCTTTTAGGTAGGGATATACGGCAATGAATAAACCAAGCGCTGCAATACACATCCCAGTCCACTCTTGTTTTGTTACTTTTCTACTTAAGAAGATAGAAGACAACAAAGCAACAACAAATGGATTTACAGTGATAAACAAGTTAAATAAACTAGATGATACTAACTTTAGCGACAAGAAACAGCAGCCTACATACAAAGTAGTATTTAATATACCTAGTACAACTAACTGCCTCCACTCTACTCCTTTAGGCCATCTGTTGGATTTGATAAAATAAGTAAAGACAAACATGATAAGACCAGCACTAATAAGCCTCGTTGTCGCAAACATTAAAGGGGATGAAGATAAAAGACCAATTTTTGTGGCGATAGCACCTGATGCCCATAAAATACTAAACAATATACCAATTAATATCTCCATACGAACTATTCTCCTTTCCTACATTAAAAATAGTAAAACAACCGATTTTATTTTGATAAAATCGGTTGTTTATGTGAAGAACTATACATTACCTGTTCTAAAATCAGACGGTAACTTCTTCTTTCCAGTTATCCATACTGAAACGCTCACCTAAATCACGATGTTCAATAATATACGCACGTAAATGTTTTGCTTTCTGAACAATTGCCTTGTCACCGCTTCTTTCTGCGATTTGATCTAGCCAATCGTAGCATTTTGCAACAGGAATATCTTTTTCAAAATGAATTTTTGATAAGAAGAATACAACATCTCTAAAATTAATTCTTGAAATTACTTTAGATAGTGAAGTAATTAACTCCTCTTCAAATGTTTCATCTAGTGTATCGCGTTTGACAATAAATCTTTCTAAATCACGATTATATGTCTTTTTATCTTTGAAGATATCAGATGGATCAAAATCACCATCAAATACATAGTCTAGGCAAAGGAAAACGCGGCTATCTTTAGAGAAATTAGCGGCTGCATGTCCAATTGCTGCATCAAGGAACCAAATTTCGCCTTTTCTGATGCGGAATACTGCTTCTTCATCTGAATGGAAAGCCTTTTCATTATCTTCTAAAGCTAAGAAGACACGGAAGCGTTGTTTTGTACTATGAGAGAATTCAACGAAATCTCTATGTGGGATAACCATTGCATCCACTAAATTACGTGTACGAACCATTTTTAAATTGTCAAAAGTGAAGTATTCTTCAAGAAGTGAGTTAATGTATGGTAACTGCTTACCGTACTCCGTTTGTTGCGCTGCATGATCAAAATCACGATACATTGTATCATTTTTATCATTTGAAGCATTCTATAAAGAATTGTTCATCCAATAACCTGAACTGAATTCATCATACTCTTCTGGGATAACTGGAAAGTTCGCGATTGTAACTAAATCTTTCTTTAATAATTCCTCGTTTAAATTTAATTTACCAATGATATAAGATGCCATATTAACTATTCTCCCCTTTAATTATAATGTGAACATTACTAAACCGCAATATAAGTGACGTAATAATCTGATTATGTATTCTTTTCAGAATCTAGATTAAAAGATTATTTGCATAGACTAATAATCTATATAGTGTTTTTTAAAAATAACATAACCTATTGGGTACTGATCATTCTTAATGTTTTTGATATATTCCTGAAATCAAATATATACAATTCATATTGAGAGACATGGTCACAGTACCTACATTTTATATTTTTGTCTGTTTCACAAATATGCGGTACATTTAGATTTTGAATCACTTCTAATACATGTTCTTTGCAAACAAACAAAAAATCACCTTATTTCCATAAAATGATAATTGATTTTTGTAGTTTTTATTTTACTTAGTAAAAGATATTTTAAAACAATTCCTAGTTCGCGCGAATTCACAGAAAGTTAAATATCAAAACTACAGATTGATTATAGGAAAAAAATAACAACAGGTCTATATCTATTTCATTAAAAATTCTGAATTTAGTGAATTTGATTGATGTTAAACTTCCGTAAAACGCTATAGCGACGCGGTTTTATCGGCAAAAACTGAAAATTTTGTAAAAAATTGAGAAATATTTATTGTGTTTATATAACTAATTATTTGGTGTAATAATCTAGTTATACATATTAGTTTAAAATCAGAATTCGTCCATCTTCCAGAACCATATTAAACTTTACTCTATATTCTTTCATTAGAGTCTTAAGTGACATTCTACATTCCTTTCTCTACGCTCAAATTATAGTTTCAATTTATTATAGAAAAACAAAAGCCCAATTATATATAAAATATAATTGGGCTTTTAAGAGGTGTAAAAAACATATGATTTCTGCAAATTCATTGATAAAGATGATGATAAAGTAATTTAACAACTCTCTCATCCCTTTACATTGTTTACAATGAATTACTGATCACTTTTGCGA
Source organism: Bacillus sp. DB-2 (assembly GCF_003315125.1). Classification (NCBI taxonomy): domain Bacteria; kingdom Bacillati; phylum Bacillota; class Bacilli; order Caryophanales; family Bacillaceae; genus Bacillus; species Bacillus sp. DB-2. Next base: position 130,259 of record NZ_QNRN01000010.1, read on the forward strand.
TATCTACAAATTTCTCTGACCATAATATAAAGCCAATTGCAAGTAAACCGCCAAGTGTCCTTACGGCAAACTCGACAGTATCTACATTAGGCTTTGATAAAAAACATACGATCCATATATATGGTTATTGTATTTTAATGTCGCCTAATTCTTTAAGAATTTTTGCGAAAAGATGATTGGTCTCTTCAGATAACTGGCCCCCTTCTCCTATTAACCTAGCAAGTCTATTTGTAAACTCTGCAGCATACAAAGATTTCGTACTAGCTTTTTCTTCTTCGAACAGTGATTCGTTCTTCATTGCTTGAATTAAGAACTGAATAAGCATTTGTTTGTGCTGCCCTTCTTTCTTACCGTGGTACATCTCCATACCTAACCAGTTGCGTACAATGCGTTCTGCATCTCTTGCATCCGTTATATCCACTCTAGATACAACAAAAGTAAGTTTATTCCAAGTTAGTTTCGCGAAATCATTTGAATAATTTGAAGGGAAAAAGAAAAAACTATGCTGCGTAATTCTTTGTCTTTCTTTTATCCAACGAAATATCTCCTGCTTTCCTAAATGAATATCAATCTCAACGAAAAATACGGGAAATGGGGAAGTCGTCTTTTCTTCATTTATTGTACAATCAGGTTTGAACACTAGTTCACCAAGATATGCGTGATGTATTGGTTCTAATTCATCTCGATATACCCTAATCCCATCGGTTTCATACCAACCTTGTAATACTGCTTCAATTTCTTCTTCAGATATAAGACTCGTATGCATTTCATCTTGCGTATAAAGTAGGTACTCTAAAAGCATTCTTCTACCTTCTACTGTAAGTCCTCCTGGTGCATAATCCCCTTTTTCTGTACGTTCAAACATAATATAATCGTATTCAATATGATTATGTACGGAAAACAGGTCCGAATCACGCTTATTTTCGCTTCTAAGGAGTGTTTGTAGACTGCGTCTATCATTACATTCCTATAGCGAATATCGTTTCTAATGGACCGTAAGAAGCTTTTCCATGATTGTAGATAAGCATTGTCTGTATACCCCTCACTTATTAGCTGGGTTAGCATTTTATCCTCACCATTCATCATAAGACAAGTCCAACAGCCGCTACGCGAATTTGCAGCTCCACAAGCATTTTCTTGTTGTTTTCCACCTGTTTTTATGCCACATTCAAACATAGCCTGTCCATACTGTATGCTCATTTCTTCCACATCTACACCAAAAGGCAGTACTCCTCTATCTAAAAGTAACATCCATACCTCATCACCGGTTAAAAATTTAACCGGATTAAAGTAGAGGATATTTTTCATGTCATTATGACGTGAAAATAAGGAATCATTACTTATCTCATGTTTTTGGATACTGTTACCCCTTCATTCCTACCACTTATCTGAACAGTTATCCTGTTCTTTATTGCTTTGATTGTTTTTCCAATTAAGAACAGTCCTCGTTGTCGTTTATACTTCCGTATTGCTTACTCGAGAACGTCTCGCACTTCATATAGGATCTTCCCATCTTGTGCAATCTTATGCTCCATGGTTACATTGCGGTTAGCACGTTCTTGAAACTCTTCCGGTCCATACACTAAAATATCAACTGGTGTTTCCATTACATCGTAAATACCCCAATTAATACGGTTAATGACTTCCCTTTTTCTTGCTCCTACACCATCCACAACAATACAAAGATCAAAATCACTATCTTCATTTGGTGTGCCATAAGCATGAGAGCCAAAAAGGATAATTTTTTGGACAGAAGACACGGTTTCACAAATTTTTTGTACTAATAGGTTTAATTCCCTTTGTACTTCTTCGTTAATCCGAATCACCTCTTGGATAATTGAATTATATTGACGTTTGATTATATTATACATGCGTTTCTCTGCTCCCTGCTATTACATATTTATTTTTATATTGTTCTCTTGTTTCCCAACGTTCTGCAATGCTTGGTAATATTCATATACCTGCTTGAAATCTTGTAAGAATCCATCGCAAGAGATATTATGAAATCCTTTAAAATTCCTTCTACACCAATATAAGAGGTTAGATTCATCCTTAGCTAAAAAAGAATCCGGATGGAAATGAATCAGAGCCTCTGCTATACAAGCCAGAAGCAATGGAATCATTTCGGAATCTTGCTTTGATAAATCAAGTACAGATACAACGGTATAATTCTTATATTGATAGTATCGTAGAACACCATTACACATGTTTGTTGGTGTTAAAGTGTGTTGTAATTGAGTGGAATCTAATTGATACACTCTCATCTTGTCCCCTCCTATATCATTACTCCTCAATTGGTGCAGCTTTCATAAACGCTTTTTGAGCTTGGAAAATGATATAGTGATTCGATACAGTACCTTCATCAAAGAGTTCGTTGACGAATTGTGCAACAGTCATGGCAGCGAACTTATTTGTAATAACGCGCTGTGGTTCTGAAGCAGCTAATTCGGAACAACTTAATTGACTTGGAGCCGTTTCTTTTTTCGTAAAAGCATCTGGAAATAAATCGCCAAGCGGTGAAAGAATGACCTCGCCATTCAATTTAACTCCACATACTGCTTGTCCGTTATAACCACTGTTTTCTAAATCAGGCATTTCGTTTGCAATAAATCCGTTGATAAGCAATTCAAAGGATTAACGAAGCTCTTGATTATTAGGAAGGAATTCTTTTGACTGTAATAAGTCAAAGAATTCACTGTGATTCATAATCATTTGAATGCCCCCTTACACACGAACCGGTAGGATTAACTGCAAATTAGAATGAATTGTATCCTCTGCTCCCACTACCACAATAGGTCTCTGATTACTAATCATTTTTATCGCGATTTTTTCAGAAGATATCGTTTGTAGTGCTTGCAGCAGATATTCCACATTACAAGCCAATGTAAATGCCTCTACTTGATTACATGGAATTTCTACACTTGCAGTACCTACTTGACGAATTCCTCGAAAGAATTCTCCTTCCTCAAGCGCGTGAAGGGCATAGCCCAGCGGTAGGTGGGAGATGAATTTCGGTTTGGCGTAGCCAAAAGGCTTTGCTTTTTATTTTGCCTCTGATATAATCAGTCTTATAAAGTACAAAGGTTGGTATATTAATGAAATTAGACAGCAATAATCATTCAGTGTTCTTGTTGTATTATCATCTTGTGTTGGTCGTAAAATACAGAAGAAATGTGTTTGATGATGATATGTCAGATTATGCAAAAGACATGTTTATCAGGTTATCCGAGAATTACAACATAACACTGGTAGAGTGGAATCATGATGTAGACCATGTTCATATTTTGTTCAAGGCACATCCGAATACAGAAATGACAAAATTCATCAATGCTTATAAGAGTGCAAGTTCTCGACTAATCAAGAGAGACTTTCCACAAGTGAAAACGAAACTTTGGAAAGAGATGTTTTGGTCAAGAAGTTTTTGCTTACTAACTACTGGTGGTTCGCCAATAGATGTAGTAAAGAAATATATTGAAAATCAAGATGAAAAGTGAGGTGAAATGATATGACAAAGCATAATAAAGCATATAAATTCCGTTTGTATCCAACAGAAGAACAAGCATATCTTATGCGTAAAACCTTCGGTTGTGTACGTTTCGTGTATAATAGAATGTTAGCTGAACGAAAAGAAGCGTACGAAAAATACAAAGATGATAAGGAACAACTAAGGAAACAAAAGCCTCCAACTCCGGCGAAATATAAAGCAGAATTTGAGTGGTTAAAAGAAGTTGATTCATTAGCTTTGGCAAATGCTCAACTAAACTTGCAAACTACCTATAAGAATTTCTTTAGTGGTCAAAATGACTTCCCAACATTCAAAAGTAAAAAAGACAGAAAGTCTTATACAACGAATGTAGTAAACGGAAATATTATGTTGCTTAATGGTCATATCAAATTGCCAAAACTGAAAATGGTACGTATCAAACAGCATAGAGAGATACCACAAGATTATATGATCAAGTCATGTACGATTTCTATGACACCTACTGGTAAATACTATGTGTCCATCTTGACTGAATACGAAAAAGAGATTGTACAAAAAGAAGTAGAAACAGTTGTTGGATTAGACTTTGCGATGGATGGATTATACGTTAGTTCTGAGGATGAGAGAGCCAATTATCCTAAGTTCTATCGTGAAATGTTAGACCGATTAGCAAAGGCACAACGAGTATTATCAAGGCGTAATAAAGGTTCTGAGCGCTGGAATAAACAACGTATCCGTGTAGCTAAGTTACATGAGAAAGTAGCTAACCAACGTAAGAATTACCTTCATCATGAGTCTAAAGAGTTGGCTACTCATTTTGATGTTGTAGCTATTGAAGACCTAAACATGAAAGGAATGTCGCAAGCACTTCATTTTGGACAAAGTGTCGCTGACAATAGTTGGGGAATGTTCACTTCTTTTTTAGCTTATAAACTATACGAACAAGGAAAACAATTTATGAAAATAGACAAATGGTTTCCTTCCACAAAAACATGTAGCAGTTGTGGAAATGTAAAAAATATGTCATTGTCTGAACGAGTATATTCTTGCATATGCGGTGTAAATCTCGATAGAGATTATAACGCAGCTATCAATATCAAAAATGAAGCAATACACCTATTAGCGTTAGCATAAATAGCAATAAAATAACCTTTGGAACAAGGGAGTTAGCTCGGCTGTCTTAGGACGAATTCGTTAGCTATCAAAAGTAACGACTAACCGAGAAGCCCCCACTTCAAACAGTCCGTTAGGACGTTAAGTGGCGGGTAGTTCACCTTTGCTATGAGTTGATGAATGGCTTCTGCATGACCATGAAGTAACCATTCTCTAAAAGACGTGATATCGTCAGTTATATAGGTAGATAACCAGCGATTAAGCTGTTCCTCATTCCCATGGCTAATATCTTCGCATCGTCTGGTTTCGTCATATCTTCTACTTCAATGTTTACAACTTTTAGATGGTACGGCATACGGCCATTTCTAAAAACATCCCCTACACAAATTGTCCAAAGACTCGTTTCAATTTCAGTTACAACATTCATTATATATGCTCCTCTGCAGATTAATAAAAAAGACATTGAATAAATTCGTCCAATGTCTTTTTCCCTCTTATATATTCTTTAACTCAAAGTACAATTTTCCAGGTTTTCCATACATGTTAATTTCATTTTGATATAAGACAGCTAATTGCTGAGACATCTCAATGCTTTCCATATAGGATAATGAAGCAGCTGCTTCTATTTTTTCTTTAATTTCATTAGGAATAACTGCGTAAGATAAGCTATTCATTTTACTTCCTAATTTAGTATCTGTAGCAGCCTCATAATAAATTTCGGTAATTAAGACCTCATTATCATCTGGATCATACATATATCCTCGGTTAACTGTAATCATATTAAAGTACTCCTCTCAAGTTTCAAATTCTAATCCCTTGTGCTTTTAGCATTGCAACAAGTATCTTACTTATATAAATACTCTAGTTCTTAATTTTTATATTCCATTCTTTATCTAGTTTACTATAAATTAGAAATTAATCTCTTTCTTTGCTGTCAAATTCAAAAATCTTTAACAATAGTAAGAGTCGATAAAGACCTGGTAAGTGTTTTTCTCCATAATAGAAATAGAATTCCTGCGATTCTTTTTTATAAGAAAATTGTACACCTAAGTGTGCAGGAAACGACTTTTAATGGGTTCGGTGATTTCTTTATTTTGAAAGGTTAATATAAGTTCCCCTAGTGATAATGCTAGTTCATCTAATGTAATTGCATGTTCATGTTTTATCATAAATATCTCCTTTTCCAAATAAAAAAAGCACAAATCATGTGCTATTTCTTCACAGTATTTTTTAGTTATAATACCTAAATATCTAGCCTTCTCATTCTTGCTTAGTTTAGTATCTCTACTACAGTACAAGGACATGTTGTAAAGCGCTTCTCTTTAGAGATTTCTTGTAAAGATTTAGTAACAGGATAACCATTGTACAGAACCTGAATATGCTCTGAGAGGCCCGTTATTTGAATGAATAACTCATTTAAGTCTGTACAATTGTGATCTGTTTCTAATAAATAGTACCCAGCAGCCTCATATGAATTTCGAGCATAAATTACTCTCATAAACTCTTTTGAACTTCCTATCTTTTAAAAATTCATATTATCTCTCCTCTTAATTAAACAAAAAAAGCACAAAATAAGTGCTTTTTCATTTAGCATATTATTAGCCCCGAAGGTCTATTTACATGTGCTTCCTAACTTAAAGACAACACAAAAAGGGCTTCTTCAAGTCGATTAAAATGTGCATAGCAAAATAAGCTATATATACACTAATCGGCTCAAAGAAGCCCTTTCATAATTGAAACAAGAACACAACTTGCTTCTACAACTCAACCACAACACATAAGGTGTGGGAATAAACGGAATCAATTAAACAATAAATATAAATTTATATTAAACTATTTTTATATTATATTCAATTGTTTTTAATGAAATGAAGATAAGAAGGAATTTATTATGCAGATGTTATATGTATTGTATAATAATGCCCCTGTTTCCCCTGCTATAAATCCCCTCTTATTTTCATTTCTTGGTGTTACTTCATATACTGCATTTCAAAATATAGTTTTTCTGGCTTTTGATGTTGGTCTAAATAACAAAGTATTTCTTTAATGGTTTCTGCTTCAACTTCAACAGTCTCCATGTAGGACATACTTTCAGTTTCTTGGACCTTTTGAAAAATAGCAGTAGGTAGTTTAACCGCATCGAACACACCCATTTTGCTTCCTAGCTTTTGTTCTGATGTAGCATCGTAGAAAATTTCATTAACAATTACCTTATTATCATCTGGATTGTACATGTACCCTCTTTGTATACGTAGCAATGTATTACTCCTTTCTTATATATTCTATTTCAACAATAACTACATCTGTATATATTATTATTGTTGAAACAGGCATCAAACAATATTATTTCGTAAAATCCATACTTTGTATAGAGGTAGATACAGGATAATTAGTTTTCGCAATTTATTTTTGAATATTTCGTCCTTTTTTAAACGTTTCTTTTAAAAAAAGAGAAGCTAATATTCTTTTACGAATGGCTTCTCTGAAAAAAATGTTACTTATTTCTTTTTTAAACGAAGTTACACCCACCACATCTGTGAAGGGTTTTCTTCAATTAAAATAGATTGAAGATTTTTTGTGGCACGTTTAAATCCCTCTTGAATAGACATGAGTGGATCTTCGTGTTCGATACTTACAACATAATCATATCCATATGTACGAAGTGCACTCATCATCTGCGACCATTCTTCTAAGCTATGACCACAGCCAACAGAACGGAATGTCCAAGCTCTTGTTTTCAGTTTACCGTAGGGCTGCATGTCTGTTAAACCATACATATTTACATTATCTTGATCGATGTAAGTGTCTTTTGCATGAAAGTGATAAATTGCATTTTCTTTCATTAATAGCTTAATAGCAGCGACAGGGTCAATTCCTTGCCACCATAAATGACTAGGGTCTAAGTTAGCACCTATCGCATTGCATGTTTCTTCACGTAGTTTTAGTAATGTATATGGCGTATGTACTAAGAAACCACCGTGAAGTTCTAAACCAATTTTCACACCATGTTCTTTGGCAAATTCACCAACTTGTTTCCAATAAGGAATGAGCTTTTCTTCCCATTGCCATTTTAAAATATCATTGTATTCATTTGGCCATGGTGCAACAGGCCAATTCGGGTATTTTGCGCTTTCATGGTCACCTGCTACGCCTGAAAAACAATTCACAACAGGTACGTCTAGTAGTGAAGCTAGTTGAATGGTTTTTAACAATGTTTCATGAGATTCTGTTGCAAAAGCAGCATCTGGGGATAATGGATTTCCGTGACAACTAAAAGCGCTAATGATTAAGTCTCTTTTTTGTACATGTTCTATATATACGCTTCTGGCTTGTTCACTTTCTAATAATACATCTAAGTTACAGTGCGAACCTCCAGGATAACAACCTGTACCAATTTCTACTGCATGCAAACCGGCTGCTTGTACATAATCAAGCATTTCTTCAAATTCCATGTGAGAGAAAAGTGTTGTAAATACTCCTAATTTCATTTATCTTCCCGTCCCTTCTGCATGTGTGTTACTACTTTCGTAAATTGCATCAATAATTTGCGATACTTGCAGCGATTCCTCAGGCTTTACAATTAATTCTTCATCGTATAAGCAAGCTTTTACAAAGTTTTCTGCTTGCAAAATTCCAGGATCGCCGTTATTTGCTATCCAAACCGGTTCACTATTTAATATCATATTATGTTTTGTTGTATATAACTCAATTGGAAAAACATTTATTCCACCTTTTACTCCGGAGATACTCACATGTTCTTCATCATTTTTAATATTTGCTGCCCAAGAAGTTTCAAATAACAATGATGTCCCATTTTCAAACTTTATATATGCGGTAACATGATCATCAACTTGAAACGTTTTATAATCATATTCTCCCCACATATTTACTTGATTTGGTTGCTTACTAACGGCATTATAGACACTACCAATGACTTCTGTTTGTTTTGGATTTCCAATTAACCAAAGTGCTAAATCAAGAAGATGGCAACCGTAATCTATTAAACTTCCTCCGCCTTGTAATTCTTTATTTGTGAAAACGCCCCAGCCTGGTACTTTTCGGCGACGGAGTGCTTTTACACGAACAACAAGAGGTGTGCCAATCTCACCTATCATCATTTGTTTTGCAACTTGCGACTCTTTCATGTAACGATAATGATAAGCGATAGCAAGTTTTTTACCGTTGTTTTTTGCAGATTCTATCATTTTTTCGCATTCTGCCGCTGCTAAAGCCATCGGTTTTTCGCATAATACATGTTTCCCTGCTTGTAATGCTGCGATAGAAATCTCAGCATGAAACTTATTAGGTGTACAAATACAAACAGCATCAACTTCTTTAAAGACTTCTTCATACGTTTCAAATACATAAGGAATGTTATATGTTTCAGCGATTTGTTTTGCGTGTTCTATGTTTCTATCATGTATAGCCGTAATCGTACAATATTGATGTAATTTTACAAATGCAGGGATATGGCGACCTTGTGCAATTCCTCCGGCCCCTATTATTCCAATGCGTAGTTTCTTCATGTCTTCACCTTTTCTCATAATGGAATTGTAACAATTTGTTTTGCTTCACTGGATTGTATGGCTGCTAAAATGACTTCTAACGATTTCATTCCTTCTACACCATTAATTAACGGCTCTTTATCAGAAAGGATAGACTCTACAAACTGCTCAATTACATGTGAATTACTTTGACCAACTGCAGCATTCGATTGAATTTTATCAAGCTCATATTTTACAACTTCACCATTTTTATATTGAAGAATAAGTGAGTAAGTCGGATCATCTTCTAGTCGAAGAGTGGCCTTTTCACCATAAATAATTGTTGAATTATCTTCTTTGCTAACGTAAGACCAACTTGCTGCAAGTGTTCCGATAATGCCACTTTCGCTTTTCAACATACATACAGCACAATCATCTACATTCGAAAATGTTTTTGCGCTCGTCTCAACAAAGGCACCAACTTCTGTAATTTCTTCATTAAGAATATACCGAATTAAATCCGCTTTATGTACACCTAAATCACCCATTGCACCAAGAAACGCTTCATCTTTTTTAAAGAACCAGCTCTCTTTTCCATCTACACTCCAATTTTCAGGACCACTATGACCAAATGCTGTACGGAAGCTATATATTTTTCCGATTTCTCCATTTTCAATCAATTGTTTTGCCTTTTGGTGAGAAGTAACAAATCGCTGGTTATGACCAATCATTAACTTTTTACCGCTTTTTTCAGCAGCTTCAATCATCATTTCCGCATCTTTTTTTGACGTCGCCATTGGCTTTTCACATAGTACATGGATACCCGATTGTAAAGCAACGATAGAAATTGATGCATGTAAATCATTTGGTGTACATACACTCACTGCATCTAACTCTTCACAATTGATAAGCTCGTTATAGTCAGTGTACATATTTACACCATACTTATTGGCAACTTCTTTTGCGCGCTTTTTATTACTGTCACAAACAGCCACAATCTGTACATAGGGGTTTGCTTCGTATTCTGGTAAATGACGATACTGCGCGATGCTTCCGCAGCCAATAACACCTACTTTTAAAATATTCACTATCATATCCTCCTTTTGCTTGATTTGAAATTATTATAGAAATTTTTTTACTGAAAAAATATGCTATATATCGTTATGTTTTTATCAAAAGTTGCCTTTTTCTATAAGAAATAAGGCAACTTACTTATCGCATTTTGATAAAGGTGTTATATTGCTAATGAGGAGGTGTAAACGTCTATGTCAGAAGGGATTTGTAATAAGCTTGCTGAAGCAATTGAAGAAAAGGTTATTTATCAAAATCCATTACTATTTTTAAAGGTATGGGACATTGTTATGGAAACCTCTTATAATAATCAAATTGAGAGTGCCCCTTGGCATTATCATGAAGAGATTGAGTTTCTAGCAATTATAGAAGGAGATTTAGGCATACAAAATAAAGATAAGTATATTGTTCTTGGCCCTGGAGATGTTTTTATTTTTGGGAAATCTGAGTTGCATCGGTCACATAAACCTTCTGCAGGTTCGTTACACTACGTTGTGTTTCAAGTAAATTTAAAACAACACTTTGACCGGAGCATTATACAATATTTACATTGCTTTTCAGAACAAACAAAATCCTTAAATGAGTTAAACTATATTTTTGAACAAAATGAAGTGGTGAAACATGAGGCTTATGTTCTTATTACAGAAATCTTTACAGAATCAAAAATGAAAATGAACGGATATGAAATCGCAATTAGTGCTGCCATTAAGAAATTACTTTTATTACTAGTAAGAAACGACACACATAACATATTAAATTATAGTGAACAAGACGACTTTGCTCGTTTAAAACCAGTACTTGATTATGTAGAAGATCATTTAGGAGAAAAGATAACCGTAACCAAAGCATGTGCATTGATAAATTTAAGCTATCATTATTTCATCAAATACTTTAAAAGAATTATGGGTATTTCCTTTTTAGATTATGTGAATTATAAGCGCATCAAACAAGCTGAAAGTTTATTAATAACAAGTGACCTTAGTATTACAGATATCGGATGCGAAGTTGGAATTGCAAACATGTCACAGTTTTATAAGTTGTTTAAAAAAGAAAATAACTGTTTACCGAAAGAGTTTAAGCAGCGAATACAAAGCATTGAACTACCCCCACTTTCACTTCGTTTAAAAGTGGAGGATTCCTAAGTAAAGAGTTCTATCGAACTCTAATTTATTAGTAGGCTATCCCCACAGTCCTTGCGGTTAGAAGCTTTATTGCTTTATTCTTTAGATTGATACTTGCGTTAATATCTCTATCATGATGTGTACTACAAGAAGGGCAGTCCCATTTACGTAGGTTTAGGTTTTTAACGTCTTTGTTTTGATATCCACAACAAGAGCATAATTGGCTTGAAGCAAATGTTTTCGATACGACAATGACTTGTTTGCTGTACCATTTTGCTTTATATTCCAACATGGTTCAAAACTGTGACCATGATACCTCACTAATTGCTTTTGCTAACTTATGATTCTTTAGTATATTCGATACTTGCAAATCTTCTATACCGATAACATCGTGGTTTTTGATGCTTTCAAATGATAAAACACGCAAATCATCTCTATTTGTAAAAGTAAACAAGCCACCCTTTAAAAGAAAGCAATAGCTTGTAAGGATGGCTTAGTTTGTTGCGAATAGCTTTGTATTTAATTGTTTAATCTCCCCTTCTGCAAGAGGCTGATAAAAAGCATGTTGTAATCCTTGAGAATGTAAGGTTTCTCCTATACATAGCAATACTTTACCAGGAATTAAATCAAGTAGTAGATCATTATTAATTTGCTTTGCCTGTTTTTCAGTAGAAACATAAACAACTAAGATTGTAGGATTATTCCCTAAATCTTGCATAATAACATCTTTCCCGGACTCTACAAAAGTCTTCCATCTAGCGATAATCCGCTTTAATCGATCCTTTGTATCTGATAATAAGGTGGAGTATACAACAAAATTAAATTTACGATCTTCTCCACCGCTTACTACAAAACTTAAAGGAGGGGTGAAAACCCCTTTACTTATAGATGGATGCATAATATGCCCCACAAAGGACGGAGCATAGCGTAGATGGCAGAGTAAGTCTATATCATGCCAATAACGTAGGTGAACGTATTTGCCGTGATTATCAAGGCGCTCCGGAGCAAAGTAAAACATATGTCCTTGCCAGTACTTTAAGAGCTTAAACCCATTATCGGATAACGTATAAGCCTCCTCAAGAATTTCCATATCAAAAATCTCTACTTGCCATTTTTCAATGAGACGATAGTAAAGTAGTCCTTGAAGTGCATCATTAATTCTCTTACGCGAAAACTTATCTTTGAATAGATATAATAAATGATTAAAACGAACAGATGTATGAATACCGATGAAAGTTAGTATTGCATGCTGTTCTTCTGTTAAACGCTGCTTAAACGTAACTAATTCGTCATAGGAATGGAATACATAGGTTTTATCCAGACTATGTATCCGATATACCTGAAGTCCCTGTGCGTCCTCATTTGATAAATGTGGGACGGAAGGGAGATATGGAGACATTTGATTCTCTATTGTACGCATAGTCATTCATTAAAATTGAAAGATTGCAGAACTAGATTTTTTACTTTGGCCTTGAGGATAATTTAAAATACGTACAGTTCCTCTGCGATTTTTTGGATCAATATTAAGCAGCTCACATGTAACGATTGTTTGGTTAATTGCATCTTCTGGAGTTGGATTAGCAAGATTACGGCTCTTTAATCCTTTAAATTGAATACCAGGTGCAACTTCTACGAAAATACCAGCAATGGCATCTACACCTACAATTATACCTACAAAACGGTCACGTCGCTTCTTAAGATCTAATAGCTTTTCCATTGGATCTGTTTCTAGTTTCTTTTTATTTCCTCTAAATTCATAGCGGCCGTTCTTTTCTAATACTTTATCGATAATGAGCTCTACAACATCACCAATAATAATATCCTCCGGACGTACAAATGAATGTGACCAATGTGAGTACCTTACCCCTATAGTTACACCATGGACTTCAACCAGAACGGTTTGTGCAGTTGGAATATGACCTGAAACTGTTCCTGTGTATACTTTATTCCCACCTTGTGAGGTTACTTCATCATATAATCTTTTTTGTAATGCGAGCTCTCCTGCTGTGATTGATACAACAGCAAAGTTCCCTTCCTCTGTCTTTTGGAAATGCTCAATGATAACAGGTTTTGTTCTACCAACTAGCCATTGAGGATTTTTAGGAATTGTTATCCCTGCCTCTGTAATAGGGCAATATGCAGTTGTATGGGTACCAATTTGCATCGTAAGTACGGGTATGCGTTCTGATTTACCATTTTTAGTTGGGAACAACTTTTCAGAGACTACTGTAATTAAGCCTTTACCTATAATACGTTCACGTTTCATACGAGCTAACTCTTCTAATTCATGCTCACGTACTCGTTCAAATTGGTTGAAGTTTGTTTCTACTGGTGTGTCCCCTGCTGTGATTTCTTGTTCAAAAGCCATTCCTAGTTCTTCTGCAACGTGTGTTGTTTCTTTCTCTACTGTCATCCTATTTTTCCTCCTAGAACGTAAAAAAGGACACACCTGTACCGTTGGAATGGTACGTAAGGTGTGTCCTTCACGTAAGTTATAGTTTATTTATATAGTTATTAATTCTAATATAATGGTATTCCAAAAATTTTGCAAGTATAAAATTAATATGAGTTTAATAGAAAAATTGTAAGTAGAAATATTATTAAATCTATAATACAAGTACATTAAGTAGAGGAATAAAAAAACAGTAACAATCCCCACCGTACCAATAATTACCAATTGATCTCTATATATAAAATACTAACAAAATATTCCATTATTAATACAAATATGTTATTTTTTGGTTGAACGATAATAAAGGAGGATGATTTAATTGTTAAAGAAAAGTATTATAACTAGTCTTTCAACTTCATTACTGGCAATACCTATTTTAGTAGGATTTACCCCGTCTGCTTCAGCCGAAATGGAACCTCAAAACACATATGAAATTGAAATTTTAGATGAAAATGCTGTATTAAATCCAGCAAATTTGGGTGTTCAAGAACCAAAACTTTTATGTGCTACTTGTAATCAGTATAAAAGTAGTATCGTTTCTGAATCCTTAGTTTCTAGAACGTATAAGGGAACTGTTACATTAAGTAGTACTTCGACACTTTCAGGAGAGATATCATTTTCATATAAAGGAGCTACGGTTAAACTTGGAGGCTCTAAAGTGAATTCATCAAGCCGTAAATTCAAAGAGTATTCTGTAGTAAAAGATTATCGTATAAGAGTTAAAACATATAATCCAATTGGACAGCTTATTTCTGACGAAACAGTAAATAAGAGAATTACAACTCTTGATAGAGTACCAGTTTAAAAGAAAGCCCTTTGTAAAAAGGGCTCTTTCAAATAATACTGGTTAAGTTCCATAGACAGTGGATAAAAAATGGTGCTAATAATGAATTTGTTTTTTTATATATAAAACTAGTTACAACACTCAATATAAATGGAAAAATACGATACTCCATTGGCATACTATGTAATGAGGCAAAAATAATGGATACTATGCAGATACTAAGCCAAAATGGAATGTAACACTCTAATGTATCTAATACAATTCTTTTAAAAAACGTCTCTTCCCAAAATGGTGTCATAATAACCACGCCTAAAATAACTATAGCTATGTGGGTCATGGATGTAATCTGTATTGTCTCGGTATCTATTGCTTGATCTTTTATAACGATTAAATTCCCTGTCTGTGATAAAACAAATATTATGATATATCCCCCAAATACATATAAGTAATTTTTAAAGTCGACAAAAAACGACCAATGAATTTTTTGTAGCATATACTGCCTTACCTTTTTAGGAAGAAAAAACATTATCAAAAAAATCAGAGTTATTATAAAAGAATCACTCATTTGAGTATATATTGTAATATTAAACAAATATTCAAAGAACCTCAAAAGTAAAACTATGCCTATAAAAATTAAGGTACAATACAATAAATCCTTAGATTTTTTGATATCCATCGGCCTCCCTGTTATTAATTTCAATTTGTGTATATTTTTTACATATCTATTAGTTTTATTTTATCATATTTTAGGTAGTATGGGTTCTATGAAATTATCAATTAAAAAACTCGTCTAATTCTTTGCTCATCACGTTAGATGTATTTTTCTTAGGTTGTTCATTTCTATATGACAGTGGCTGTGCACCACTATACTTATTTTTCTGTTGAGCCTTGAGGCGTTCTTGACGTTCTTTATAGGTCATACGGCTATACTCTTGTTGCTCTTCAGTGTTTTTTGTGTTTTCTACCATGTTTTTTTCTAAGTTTTTATGAACAGTAGCACTAATTGATTCGTAAACTTTTGCAACTTCGTCATCTAGTTTGTTTTCTTCTGTAAAATCTACTGCTTCTATAACTGGAATCAGCTTTTCACCAATATCTGTTTCTGATTCTTCCGCTATTTGCAGTGTATTTACTTCTTCTTGTAACTCTTCTTGGAATGGTTCGGTTCTAACTGAAAGCTCCGTCTCAATTGAAGCATCTGTGTTCCACTCTTGTTCCATTATAGAAATGGATAAACCTTTGTTAAGTTCGGCCACATCCATATCTATTTCATAGGAATCTACTATATCCTCTGGCTTTAGCTCAATTACTTCCTTGATTATTTCTTCAACTACCTCTTCATGTATTTCAGGTGTTACACATTCCAACTTTTGTTGCGTGTCTATGTCATTTAAGACTCCATGACGTTGTAAGGCATCTAGTAAGCGTGAGGCACGTGTAGAACCAATATTAAATTTATCCTGCAATGCCGATAGGGAAGCCGCCCTGGACTGCTTCACAAAAATTACAACATCATCATATAAGATATCTTTAAAAAAGCTTGTCTCTTCAAGCGCGGCCTCCTTGTCTTCGCTTGGAATGGCTACTTCTTGAGGAATACTTTTATCGGGATTTGTTTCGTACAAGACGGTAGAATTTATATCAGACGCCTCTGGCGATAGTGGACTACTATTGTCTTTTGAAATTAGAACTTTACGAGGTTCTTTTCCTGTATAGGAGCTGACAACTAGATTTTGTTCTAACTTCTCAATTAATCGCGCTGTCTTCATATAGCCAATCCTAAATTTTCTTTGCAGCAGGGATGGTGAAACTTGCTGTGATTCAATTACGAAGCTTTTAATCTCTTCATATAGAGAAGTGTCCTCTTCATCTTTCTCGTTGTGGCTTGTCTGTTGTTCATTAGCAATGGATGTATTTGATACAACTATATCTTCGACTTCTTTTGTTTCAGGTTCAGATTTATTCTCCTTATAATTATCCAATGAGACAATTTGCTGTTGTCCCTCGTCTGTTCCTATAGAATTGTTCTGCTTCATCGTATCAATCTGTATAGGTGGTAATGGTTCTTTTGTTTTCATATTCTCCGCATCTACGTGCCTCATTGGATTTGCTTTAGTAATAGATTCCTTAATTAGAATGAGACGCTCATTTCCCCAATATTGCCCTAGTTTTTCGTCAACTTGAATAATCGCTTTAGCAAACTCTTCTTTGGGTACAAAATTACTTGTGATTTGTTGTACAGGCTGCACATGATTATCTTGTACGATACGAGCAGCACAAATAAATGCACCTTGTGCCATAATATCCCCTGGCGACATAACCACTTCTTTTGTTTTTTGATAGGTTGATCCTAAACGACTAACGGGATTCTCTTGCATAGGAGAAATGCCTTGTTCAGATTCAGATTCTTTAAATTCCTCTTTTTCGCCAAACATGTCAGAGAAAATCTTTGCATCATATGGCGTAACATCTCCAAATATCATTTTGTTACGGAATGAGCCCAGCAAGGTAAACATGTACTGCTCTGTGAAATCGAGAGCTAATTGAGATAGTGTTTGGCTTGCAATTGTCAGGATTACTTTATATTTACGAGATTGTGCAGGGAATTCTTTAAACGGGCGGACAACGTAATCTGGGAATTCATCGACAATTATATGGTGGTATGGTGAAACGTTTGGTTCTCTACGGAATACAGCATTCTGCATACTAAGTAAGACGAATTTTCCTAATACATTAGAAAGGTCTGCCAATTCCCCTTTTGCCGTATTTACTAATAAAATTCCACCTTGTTCTAAATGTACATCAAAATCGAAATCGGATTTACCAAATAAAACTCGTCGTATTAGTACATTCGAAGCAAGGTCTTTTAAAATATTACGTAATCCTTTTACATATTCTTCTTCTCTATCATAATGCATGGGGTGCCCGCGGTATTTCCCTTTTTTATAAACCGCAGGTTCGCCTTGAGAATCTGTTTTTTCTCGAATTGTATTATCAAACCACTCATCTATCCCTTTTATAATTTTATATTCGTTGTTCTGGTCCCGCGAAGCAGCTCCAGTTTGAACAAAATCGTATAACCTTTCCACCTGTACTTTTAACAGTTTATGCATACGATGGACTCGTTCTACATCATCATACATCTCTATCAAGTCGTCGAAGGTTACATCTTTTTGTGGGTTGTGCAGCTTTAATAAATAGATATGTTGCTTAAGATGGTTACGCTGTGCTTGTTCAAAGAATGCATTATTGGATTCAGATAAACCTTGAATAACCATTGCGAAAACCTCTGCTACTTTATCAACTGGTCCACGCAGAATGTTTATGTTTTTTGTATCAGGGTTAGTTGGATCAATATAGTAAACAGAGCTTTCAGGAATTTTGTGTGCTTGTACTAACTTAAATACTTTTTGACATAAATCATTACTCGGTTCAATAACAGTGACACCATTTAAAAACGTCCCTTTTACTTCTTCCATATCATAATCATTTTTTTTATAAGCATTCTCGAACTTATTAATGAAACGTACCATCCAGTGTAAATCTTGATTAATCATTGGAATGATTAAACTAGATGTTTTACCAGAACCAATTGGACCAATAATAATTCCATTTAATGTTCTATCTTTCCCTTTGATACGAACCATTTCTTTATGCTCAATATGAGGACCAATTTCTACATCAGGATATATTTGTTGTTCCTGACTATTAAACCATTTTTGTAACTTGTGGTTTTTGTACTCATATTTTTGTACCCATTTTAAAATTTCTTCCCGGTAACGAACAATATGCCCGCTATACCAAAGAGTAAACAAGATCATAAATACAGTAGGTAAAAACACAAATATCATGGTTAATGTGTGGAAATTCCCCGTTAATACATGGCCTACTGCCTGATATTCACCAAAATTAACATGCGTTGCTTTATCCGTGAGATAAGGGATAACCTTTGCATGGATAGGAGCAGTTGCAAACCATAAGAATTGGATATCAACTGCGATGTGTGAAGCAATTAGAATGAAAAGTTTCCCATTTTTCACATGTAAAGCTGGAATACGGCTGTAGAAACGAAAACTAAATTCTCCTAGAAATAAAGAGAAGAACATTAAGATAAGTGGTACATATGTAATTTCTATAGGATAAGACGGTAGTTCAAATGCATAGTATAGTAACTTTATATAGTTTATTAAACCGACTCCAAAAGAAATAATAAATGCGCTAATTAGTGTAATAGTTGTAAATAAAGGCAACCTTTGCTTAAACGTATTCATAAAGGCTCACCTATTCCTTACAGAAACAGCTGAGCTTTATGGCGGAATGTAAAACGTTCTTGTAACTCTGGATTAAATCGCTCTTTTGACTTTTCTAGAAAGAACTTTGCTGCATCCTCAGTCTGTTTTAAATATAGGTCGATACTAGCTTTTTCACAAAGCTTGTCATATTCTTCTTGAGAAAGTACAGCAATATTCACTTCTATTTTCTTAGCAGTTGCAGTTTCAATCAATACGTCGTACCAATAATAATTAGGCTTACCAGGTATTTGAATATCTTGTAGTGAAACGCTGAACTCCGCACCTTCTTCTGTAATATGTTCAAGTACTAGTTCTGGATTTGCTAATGCCTCTCTCACAGAAAGCACTCCCCCATTGGCTGTTGATGCAGTTGTAAATTGCAAATTCATTTTCATTTTCCACCTTTCTCCAAATAAAAAAAGGCAAGCGACACCCACTGTAAAAACAGCGTGTGTCGCTTGCCTTAATTCATATGTTCTGATTTAATTGTAGTTTTAATTATATGTTCAAACGTTATTCTACCACCTTAAATAATGAAAATCAATAAAATTATATAGTGTTATATAAAAAATAATAGATTAATATAACTCAACAAGTTTACGTCTTTTCGGATGAACGTTATTTGCAGTACGTACCATGATCTGTTCATCCATGTCTATATGGATACTTTTATTTTGGATTGATAGCAGTCGTACATTTTCATAAGTGTCCATCAGAAGAATATCTCTGGGCTTTTCACGTTTAGGATAGATAACTACAAGTGGAACACCGTCATCCCCTTCTCTTCTTGAAAACACGACGTCATCTAATCTAGCGATCATTCGATAATCATTTTCGTTCCCAAAAATAAAGAAGAAATCTTGTATAACGTCTTTGTCTCGCCTATAAGTTCGACGTAGACCGCCATCTATTGGTTCCTTAAATATTTGTACGTTCTCAACAAATGCATAACGCCATTCAGCATCTCCTACTGTACGTTGAGATAAAGGCACAAGAATATCTTGTTCGAAATTTTGGTTGTCATCTTTTCCAAGAATGATATCTGAAATAACGTCTCCAGCATCTTTAAGTGAGCAGACGTACATATTTAGATTAGGTATTGTCATTAAAAGTTCGTGATACTCCCTCATAGAAAATAATAGATTCTTCATACGTACGTATGGTGGTTCTGCTTCTTCTGCAAGGAACATTGATTTGTCGTACATGACAAAAATAACTGAAACATTGTCCTTCGTTTTTTGAGCATATTCTACATACTTGCCTACTTTTTCAACTAAGGTAGAATTGGTTTCTTTACACATATCCATTTCAATATAGATATTTTTATCTTGATATGAAATGTGTTCATCAGGTATCACCGGTAACTGGCCATCCTCAATTTTCATATTTTTCTTCAGGTAATAAGAGCGGATATCTAATTTATATAAAATCTCATTATTTTGTGTCTTCTCTGTAGTAGCTAGTAGAGTACGAACAAGAACCTCACGTGAACATAAAGTGTGAAGTGAATTTATACGTGAATATCTTTTTTTTGAAGCGCCAGGTGGGAGCTTCCCTATCTCTTTTAAGAATTCAATTATTTTCTCTTTCAAGGAAAATAAAGCGCGTTTTGTTATACTGTCATCCCTTTTATCTATTTTTTTAGTTAGGATAGCACCATATTGGGAGTATCGGTCGAGTTTTGTAAATACGCTTGCTTCTGAACATTCCCTCCCCTCAAATGCACTATATAACGTAGTGATTTGACGTGTTGTAAGGGCTCTTTTGTAATATAAAACTGTAAAAACAAATATGTCTGCTTCTTTTAGATGAAAATATTTTTGGGTACCTGGTCGTTTATATTTATACAGTTTCTTGAACATTATATACACCTCGTATCTTAAATTAAACTAAAACTAAATAAGTATCATTTTATATATACTAGTACATCTAAATATTGGTTGTAAAACAAGAAAAAATGAATGAGAGGATTTGCCTTCTAGAGATACCTACTCTTGTACTCCAAAGTTGGGATGATAACTTGCTTTATAAATCTGTAGAAAATTATTGATTTAATGGGATTTACGAGATTGTTCTGATTGTTAGGACGGGGTACTGCTAGATACCTAACAAGCATTCAAAAGAAAAATTACTAATAAAGTGATGTTATACCGCCCTAACAAGACGTAGATAGGAATATTAAGATTTTTATGGATTGAAATTATTCAAGAATTATAAAAAGGATTTTGATAACAAAGAGTGATTTTCTTTCCTCGTTATTAGATTATTAATTTCTTTTTTGTGATTGAGTGTCTACTTCTATTACTGGTTCAGTGCGAGATTCAATTTTTTGTAGGCTTTTCCTTTTGTGTTGAATCATCAATTTACTTAGATGAAAATTAATGTTATTTCTTTCTGAATCAACGGCATGGTATAAATACGTCCATGGGCTCTTTACCTTAATATAGATCCCCATTCACTAAACCATAAAACTACATAATAAATTTTGAGATACCGTCTTTTGTTCATATGAAAATAATGGAGTGAAAATGTCAGAACGATCGAAGTAAATTACTCAATCATTTTAAACTACAAAGTGTTTAAAATGATTGAGTAATTTTGTGGATATGAAATTAACAATCTTCCCTAATAGATTTTTAGGAATGACTGAAATTGATAAGAAATTGGATTCACATGCAGCACCCTTGTTTTTACTGCATACACAGTTGTGCGAATTAATAAAAGAGTTAAGTTAAGTGAAGAAATGCATTAACATAACATTAACAATCCCTTTTCTAACAAGAGATGAATCATGTAAAAGCAAATTGTTAATGAAGGGAAAATGAAGTATGAATTTTTATAGAAACTTAATGGAAGCTTTTAATCAATATAAATAGATGAGTGCAATGTTAATTATTAAAATACAGAACTTTTCCCTCATTATTATATAAGCGGTACATATAATTCTTATACACACAACTTACATGTACCGCTTACTATGTAGTGTTGATGTGAAATTGATATATATAAGAATGGAATTTATTGATATATATAGTGTTTAATGTACGCTGTATATACAAAGTGTATATATAAAATGCACAAGGTTTTGGATTGATAATTTATAAGTTTTATGTCAATAAAATAGAGCTATTTTTTGATATGTTCATTTCATGTAGTCATGATAGTAAATCAATCCTTGTTAAAATGTGAATTACATGAAGTGTGAGATTGATATATCATATATACACTTTATATATACATCGTATATAAGAACCTATGTAAAATAAGAATTTCTTTTATTAAGAGACTTATAAGTTCTATATATAAGTTTTATATATAAGTTTTATATAGAATGACTTGATATACGACGTATAATGATGTACTATGTTTCTAGGAATAATTAACCAATGCTTTAAGGGGGGGACAACTTGAACGAGGTTTTAAGTGAAAAATATCAAACAATCAAGTTTGCAGATGAAGTAGTAAACATGTTTGCTGATATTCTTGAACAAGATGAGATACTATACAGTGTATTTCTATACATAGGAAACGTAGTAAACAAACAATTTCAAGAGACAACATATATGAGGGGCATATCCATTAATGAAATAGTGGAAAATGTAGTTATAGACAGGAGAGTAAAGAAAACAAAAGGAAAATCTTATTCATTAGAAGTTGAACGTACAAATATATCAAGGCGTTCGGCTGAAATAAGTGTGAGTACATTATCATCAATGTCTTTAATTTATGAAAAGACTATGCACCCATATAAATTTTTAATCTTAACTTATAGAGGACAACAAGTACTTATTGAATTAGGAAAAAGAAAAAAAAGTGAATAAGGAGAGATAAAATAATGGCAAAGAACTTTTTGAAGAATGAAGTAGCAGTTAAAATGACGATGATTGGTTTTGGTCAAGCTGGTACTAGAATGGTAGATAAATTTGCGGAATATAAACATACAGACGGAACAGCAGTATATAACTGCTTAGCGCTAAATAGTAATGATGGGGATCTAGCCGAACTAAAAAATGTACCAAAAAGCAATCAAGTTTCACTTAAATTAGGTGGTTTAGGTAAAAACCCTGAGCGTGCGGTAAAGGTTCTTGATTCAAATGATGACGCAAAAGAAAAATTAAAAGAATTTATAACTGAACGTGTAAGACCATCTGATGAACTTGTTTTGTTTTTTGCAGGACTTGGTGGAGGCACAGGAACTTCTACAATCATTAAGGCCATTGAAGAGTTTTCGGCTTTTCATAATAAGCCAGTAATTAGACAAGAATTACAAAAAGTTGCACAGCAATACCCAATGGCTGAAATAAAAGCAAATCAAGCGAAGTTTACGAGAATCGCCTTTGAAAATGCTATTGAACGCAAAGACTTTATAAAAATGGGGATTGTTGTAACACTGCCTGTCCGAGCAGATGGGCCAGATGTATTACGACAAGTAAATAAATTTTCACAGGAGATTTGGAAATTAGCAAATGATAAATCAAAAGGTGTAGCATTTGTAGTATTTGCTGATAACCAGCACTTTTATGATGAATTTAAGAAATTAAATGAAAATGAGAAAAAAGGTATTGCCAATTCACGAGACTATGCAAATCAACGCATTAGTGAGATTATTCATGAGTTAAATACTGCTGCCAATGGATCTGGTACATCTGTAATACTTGATTCTCAAGACTTTAAACGTATTTTACTTGAGAAAACGGGCTGTTTAGTTATTAATAAGGTTTCACGCAATATGAACCAGATAGAAAATAGCCATGCAATTATAGAGATGTTCCAAGAGTCATTAAGAGGAAGCTCATTCCATCCTCCAATTGATTTGATGAAGAAAAATAACGATGGTTCTGTTGAAGCGTCAAGAGTACATCATTTTGGCATGTTGGCTATCTTAGATGAGCAAAAAAACATTGATGATTCCTTTATGGATGATGCTAAAGTAGAAGTTTCAAATAATCTACCTATAAATGGTACCGTTTTTAACGGGTATTTAGTAAGTAAGAATGATTTCTTAGGAAGTGTATATACGTTCTATAAAACTGATGCATTACCATCAAGGTTATCTAAAGGTTTAGTAGAAGAATTTAATGAGTTTAAAGAAAGACAAAGCCAAATTCAGTACACAAAGTCTCAAATTAGTACAATAGAGAATGTAGATGATGATGACGACTTAGGCTTTGCATTTGGAGATTTTATTGATATGGGTAGTGATGAAGAAAATAAAGATGCTGGAGCAAATGAAGATGATGAATTTGCGGATTTCCTAGATCCAGATAAGATGTTCGGTACTACAAAATAAAGAAAAAGTCTGGATAAAGATCCAGACTTTTTTGTTATTCCACAGTATTCATAAGAGATTTTATATAATCAATAATATTATCCTGTATGTACTGCTCAATGAAGAGTTGTTTTCTACCCAAATCTTCCTCTTTTTTAAACCACCCTACTTTTCTAGTACGCTCTTCTCCAGGTTTACTATTCCACAGGCTTTCTGCTTGTTTTCTTAATTCCTGACGTGCTCTATGCTCAATAATGAAATTATCCAGTCTATCTTGGCGTTGGCGTAATTTTATGGTTTCTACATCTTCTGGTTGTGGTAACTGTTTTAGTATATTTTCAACCCTTTCTTCATAATGAGATTCAATATGTTTTATTTTTTCTTCTAACTGCTTAGTTACCATTTTTTCGATAATTTCTGCAGCGGCTTGAAGGTTTAATTCGGTAGATACTTCATTTGTTTGATTCTCTGGTGAAACTGGTCTTAAATCAAACTGGTGTGGTAAAAGGTCAATAATGGCATCTAAAGACCATTTTTCATCTCTTTTTTGTTTTATAAATAGAGCAATTTCAAGATCTAACGTATTATAGAGTTTTTCGTTTGTGTTTTGGGTTCTTAAAGTTTCGTGAAGCCCTTTTTCCTCTAGAATGTTGAACCAATTATAAACAGTATTATGATGACGCCCTACTAGTTTAGAAAATTCAGTTATTCGCCATGCTTTTTCAAAAACAGTATCATTTAATATGTCATCATCATTAGTTTGATGGTCTTGTGATTCGTTTTTTTGGTCAATCACTGTAACTACCTCCTTAAAAATCAACTCATAAACACCCTATTTGTAATTAACATGTAAACTGAAATTGACATGTTAGGCATTAATTCGATAATAATCATGTAAATCCCTACCCGTTCAGTAATTGACATGAAATATAAAATTAACATGCAACCGAATGTTTGTTAACAAAACATTAACTGTTAACACGTAATATGCTTGATTTGTTGATATTACTGTTAACTCTAAGTGTCTAAATGGTAATGTTCTATCGATGAAAATACCTATCTTTTATGTTAGTAAGATTAATGATAGTTGCCATGAGATTAACAAATCATGTCACTTAATATTAATGATAAGGAAATATAGGTGTTTTGTAAATAAGTTATAAGGATATAATTAAAGTATACTATGGAAAAACAAGCATACTAAACTAAGGAATTTAAATTATAATGTATAAAAACTAGAGAAAAAGGTAATAATACTACTACATTAGTATTATTTGGTGAATTTAAATGTACTTAGCGATATAGGATCAGAATCAAGATAAATAAACTGTAAGAGTTAATTCCCACTCTACGCTGCCATTAATGTGAAATGTACGAGTATTTTAATATGGTATAGGATACTTGGTTGGATTTGCATAGTTAATTTAATACTGGTAGCTTTTAAACAACTTAAAGACGTTATTTATCTAACATAAAACGCCTTGTTTTTTAATAAAGGTGAAAATCATCCGATCCAGGGGCGAATCTTGAGTTTGTATTGACATTAACATGGAATGTGACATTGATATGAAATAAATCACACAAGAACAGCCTCTTATCAATGTTAATGTCTTATCAACTAAAATAACCATAGGCGCCTGCTGTATCTATGGTGGTCTTCCATAAAGGGGCACTTTCAACATAGAATGTTCAATAATCGCTTTGATTAATATATAAATAAAATAAATATATAGTGATGGATTTTATAGAACACTTTGATATGAAGGTTAAATATGCTAAAGTTTCCTTTTGATCATCTAAATAAGTCGATCAATACCTTTTCGGTGTTAATTGATTAATTATGTGTGCAAATAACAAAGTGAATAAAGAGAATGAAATTAACATGTTGACCGGTTATTGAGTGATATTGTTAAGAATATCTATATCATTATCATTAACATGAAACTATAATGCTATTAACAAGAGATTGATATTTGAATACGATGCTATACTTGTTGTTAATTTTGTATCAACTAAAAGGACAACTTGTTAAGGGTTTAGTTTTATAGAGTTAAGAGTGAATTTTGAAGCTCCATCGAAGTAGTGTTTATTTAGGTGAAATATATCAAAAATATAATTGAGATTTGTTATAGAGGTTATTAATACACTGAAGTATGTATTGGTTTATAAGTTTTATTGTATTTTGTTAGCTTTTAACTATGGTGCAAGCCTGGGCAGGTTCTATAGGTATTTATAATTCTAGTCATTTAGAAATGTTTCTTATAAGGTTGTTAATGATGTCAAATGAATGTGTGTGTATACTTGTTCTCCGCTGTTAAATATTGATATGAAATCAACATTTAACAGCGCGAATCATATTACATGTTAATGTCAGTTGATATGTTAATGTGAATGCATTCTCTGGAATGAATTTTAATTGTTTACATAACATTAATATGTGAGTTAATTATGTACTAAGTAGTTTTGAAAATCCGGCTGTATATAAGGGTTGAAAGGTTTTGGTGCAAAAACTCTAAAGTTTTTGCAAGTAATCTTCTAAACTTGGACATACTGATAGTGTTACGCTAAAAAAAGTGTGGTTGTTATGGGGAAAGTCTATTCAAATGGAAATGATAGGAAGTCGAACGCATATTATTAACAGTAAGAAGATATCTACGGTACAACTTCTAATTAAATCAATTATAGGTTTTATTTCTTATAAAATTTAAATGAGAAAATGTATTGACATTTTAATTTTATAAAGATAATCTATACATGAATATCAATTGTTTAAGGGTTATATACAAATAAATAAAAATTTGCTAAACGGACACACCGAAGGCGCATTACCTGCCAGCGGTGTGTCTTTTTTGTGTTTTTGGGGAGGGGAGTAAAAGAAGACTATGAATGCGCAAATGGCTTTTTCCCAACAGAACTTTAAGGTTCATGGGGTTAAGTTTTTCGATGGATTATTAAACATCGTGAAACTAGAAAATGAACGAAAAGAATTACCATCTTCAGCTTTAGCTACTTATATCTTGCTTCACTTTGAATGTAATGATATTGGTATGCTACCACGTGAATTTCAAATCATGGATCTTGCTAAGAAAAGTGGGATTCCCTACACAACAATTTATACGGGGTTTCAAGTTTGCTTGGAGCATAGGCTCGTAAAAGAGACACCTGTTGGAAATCGTACTGTATATGAGGTTGTAGATTATGCCTTGTATAACCATACTGCTGCAAAAACTACAGATATATCACTATCATATTTCCGAATTCCATTTCATCTTATTCAAACAACTATACTTAGTAGTCTTGTAAAGGCTCGTGATAACAGAGGGATTATGTTCCTATTAGAATTAATAAATACTTTTTCGAGAAAAATTGGTATGGAGCATTATAAGCACCAGATTCAAGAGTTCGAGATTACAAGAAGAATGGCTTTTTTAAAGGATAAATTGAATCGTAATGCAAAGAAGGTACGACAATACATAGAAATTTTAAAACCAATTGTGCAATTTACAGCAATTGATTCTAAGGAAAAAAAGTCTAGCGACTCTCGCATAGCGCGTGTTAGAAAACAGGTGAAACAAGTCATCATTGAAAAGTTCAATGTGGTATTTTCTTTAAACTGTGTAATTGAGAATGATAAAAAAGATTTACATAGACCAGTAGCGAAATGCAGAAAGGAAGCAGTATCTCGTTTAAAATATATGGGACAATCATTACGAAAGAAAGATCGTGAAAATATGATGATTGCATTTAAACAGGAAATTGTGGACGTTGCTGCATACATGCCAACAAAGGGAAAACAAAACGAATTACTGATTACCGCAATGACTTATGCATTAGATCAGGTTGAAAATTATACGAAAGAGCAAGAAATATTCTCTATTCCTGCATTTATGCGAGTACAATTTAGAGAATCCTGGACTGATTTTACGGAAAAAAGCTTGTCTGTAGAAGAAAGACACGATGTAATGATGAATTATTATAATCAAAATGGTGCCTATCCAGACTTCATAAAATCTTAAAAAATATAGTAAGCAGCAGCCCTTGTTAAAAAATCACATAAAAGCAAGGGTTATTTGGCATGTTCTTTAATTTGAGGACATGTTTTTTTGTTAAGGAAATGTCTTTACCGGCGCTTTTACGTAAATATATAAACAGTTTATGCTGCTTTTGGATACGATTCATTTTGTTTATAATTCGATTCAATACTTGTGGTTATCTTAATACTATATATTAAAACCTGTGAATTCTTAGTAATATGATATTTAGCTTCTTAATTTGTGTTTTTTATGATTCATTACTTGTATGTAATGGGGATAGTACGATATGTAATTTGGTTTAATATAAAAGAACGTATGGTATATAAGGATTCATAAGTACTTGTATTTTCTCTTTATATTTAATAATTGAGTTTAGTTATATATGATTCTTGTATTATTTATATAAAATACTTGAATATATTTTTATTTGAAATATTGTTTTCTTTAGATTAGATACATAAAAAATAAGAAAAATATAAGTGAATATATTAGCATTAGGATTTTTTGAAACTGTTGACTTTTAAAATTCAGAGATGTATTCTTATACATGAACAACAATTTACTAAGAGAAATATACAAATTAATAGATTCATTCTTTAGCTAAACGGACACACCGAAGGCACATAACCTGCCATCGGTGTGTCTTTTTTTATGTATTAATAACATTTGAAAGGGAGAAATCAGAACTATGAATGAAATTGTAAGCATGAGTAAAGAGAGATTTGCAAAGTATTGTGAGGATAATTCAACGTTTGAAGAAAGTATTAGTCGTATCATTAATCATTACTTTTTATTGTTAGGTAACAAAGCTAATATCCTACAAGAAAGGGAGTTTAATAACGAAGTTGAAGAAAAGAAATTTAAGAACAATGTAAAGCGCTTTGAAACTCTATTCCCAGCAGCAGTCAAGAATGCATTTTTAAAAGGATATCAACTATGCCTTGAGTTTGTACATCATCCTGAAACCCATATTCCAGAGGAGCTATATACTGATTCGAATCTTATTAAAGATATTCCTTTTGCTTTAGTTAATGCATCTGAGTTTGAATTATATGAAATCATTCGAACAGATGAAACACAGGAATTTAGTGTATTTGCAATACGAACATTTGAGGGGATTCGTCCATTACTAGAACAAGTATTTTGCGAAATTGCATTTGCTGGCGCTGAATGTACGTTTGAACACGAACGCTTGGAAAAAGGATTGGAACTAGTGAATGGGGATACCACTACTTTAACTAAAGTTCCTGTAGATCACCTTTTTGCAATTACGCCTTCAGTAAATGGAGTTGTTGTGCATGCGGAAGAACATTGTGAGATTTGGAATCTAACTTGGAATAGCGGAGTAACGATAGACAATCCTTTCGTTGAGCTTGCAGAGGTAACATTTATTCATCAAACAAGAGATATGATTCAAAAAAGCATTGAAGATGGTGTTTTATACTACAGAATTCTTTATCTCGATACACCATTAAATGAAATTCAAGATCGACTGGAAATACGAATAAAACTTAATTCTGATTTTGAGGCACCACGACCATTGGAACAAGTTGAAGTGGAGTATATTCTGAATGAGATTTTTGGGAAGATTCATCAACAGGCGCAAATTCCAATTGAAAACATGATTTTAATCCAACGCTAAAAGTTGAAGGAGGTCTACCATGGTCAAAAAAATTGTATTAGCCATCAGTGATACTGTATATACGGCATATTTACGAGAAGATTTTGTTGGCGCGGGATTTGAAGTGGCTGATAGTGATGTGATGCACATAAAATATCTAGATGAAATACTAGATACGGAACAACCCAATATTCTATGTATTAATGATAAGCGATTAAATATTGATGCGGGACAGGAAGATAAACGTGAATTGATTATCTTACAGAAGTTAAGGGATATACGTTTTAATCGAGATATTCGTATTGTAGTTTTTACAGAGCGTGAAAATGATGATGAGTTTTTGGCGAAACTGATTTATCTAGGTATCTATGACATTTTCAACTCTCGTAGAATTGATATTGATAATAAAGTCATCCCGCAGTTGCTACAGGAGTCGGATATTAAGAATGTAGCCGAGATTGTTGGAGCAAGTCAGGCACCGCAACAAACGAAATTACCGGACATTCCTGCTGAGGAAGAAGAGGAAGTGCCAAGTGACTTAGAGGAACGACTCGATGATGAATCTGCCTCTAAGTCAAAAATATTTAAAAACAAACAAAAACGTAAGTCTGTACAAGAGGAAACGGTAAAAGCACCAATAATTAAAAAGCAATATAAATTATCGTTTGAACCTGTATATGAGAAGCAGATTGGTATAGCAATTCCAAGGAAAACAATTGTTGTGGCCAGTATGAATAGGAGAAGTGGAGCTACTTTTGTTTCACATCTCCTAGCTGCCTATTTGAATGAACTACAGATTGATGTGAACTATATAGAGAATTTATACGATGAGGGATATACGTATCCACTATTAAAGGGCTACACAGAAGCACCAGAAAATTATCGCAGTGAGTTCATGTTACAGCGCTATAAAGAGATGTTACAGAAGGAATCCGATATATTATCGATTCCAAAGTGGAAGCAAGGAAAAATAAACTTTATCGTAAAGAATCCTATTGTAGACCAAGAATTAAAAAATGAAACAGAGCAGGATTTTGACCATTTTATTAAGGTCTTATTGGGGAACCAAGAAGCACCTATTTCTATTATTGATGCAGGGAATGATTGGGACAAAGATTTATACCATGAGATATGCGAAATGGCTGATTACATATTCTTTGTAGCGGAGCCAGATCTTCATCAAATGTTAAAGATAGCACACCCTCTTACGCAAAAAGAAAGAAAGTTAGTTTCCTACTTAGCATTAGAGAAAACCAAAGTAATTGGGAATAAATTTTCATCATCATTGTTAAAACACGAGGTAGTGGAAGAATGTTTAGGACAGAAGTTATTAGCAGCTATACCACCTTATGGAATTGAGGATGTATTTGAAGCACAGTTAAATAGTAGCACTTTGCTATCAAGTCGTAACTATTATAGAGAGTTAGAAGGAATAATGAAGAAGATAGCAGAGTTATTACTACCAAATGAATTATTGAACCAGAAGAAAAGCTCCATTTTAAGCGGATTTAGATTCCGAAAGACTGAAAGTTAAGAAGGGATGATATAATATGCAAAAATTTATTATAGGTGCTGCTTCAGTATTATTATTTGTTGGTTGCCTGTTTTTAATGACAGATATGATTATCGGAGATACAACACACTCAGATAATAAGTCTGCTTTAGAGCGTGCTGGAAGTGCAGCAATGGATAAATCCGTAAAAGTTGGTGTTTTACGTGCACAAGAAGAAATTGCTATCGATCCAGAAATTGCAAAGAAAGAATTTGAAGAATCCTATAAACAAAATGCAACATTTAAGGACCCAGCGTCAAAACGTGATTTTTCTGTACATGCTGTACAAGAAAACCCAGCAATGATTGCAGTTGAAGGAGATGCGGAAGCTGCTAGTTATACCAAGCAATTTGATGAAAAGAAAGGTAACATTAAGAGTAACGCAAAACACATATATATTTATGAAGCAGATTCTGATAAAAAGAAAGCTGGAGGAAACGTGAAATAAATAAGAAAAAGTAGGTGTGTAAGAAATGCAAAATACAGTAACGACAGCGCTTTTTCTAACGCTTTCTTTATTATTAATCACTCTTATACCAGAAGGTGTACTGTATGGTATGCAGTTAGTGAAAGCGCATGATTTTGCTGCTAGTACAGTAGAATTAGCAGAGCAAACAGGTGGATTTCAGTACACGTATGAAGGAAAAAATGTGAATTTAATACCGGATATAGAGAAGAAAATGAAAGAGCAAAAAATGGATGGGTGGAAATATGAATATACGAATGGGCGCGTAGATCATAATCAGCCACTGAATTTTAAAATTAAAGCGGAACACCACTTCTTCATTTTTAAAATGATAGGAGTGGACAGTGTGAAAGCGCCAATATGGGCAAACAAGGATGGAATGGGGCAAATCTATTTCCGTTGAAAATAAAAATATTCATATAAAAGAGCAGAAAACTATGCTGAAAAGTATAGTTTTTTTGCTAGAAAAATATATTTATAAATAAATATATAAAAATACTTTACAAGCCCATTTTTATATGGTAATATTTTCCATATAGAACAGCGGTTATAAAAACAACGCTAATCAAATAATTAATATGTTAAAACATCTAGATTTTATGTTTAATTTAGGTACAATAAGAGAATCTATAAAAAAACTAATATATTTGGAGGAACAAACAATGGCTAACAAATTTTTAAAAACAGCAACAGCACTAACAATTATGGGTACATCACTATTAGGAGCAGGAGCATTTACTGCTAAGGCTGATAACACAGATTCATTAAAATTTAATGATGTTCCAGCTAATCACTGGTCTACGAAAGCAATCTATGATTTAGCAAACCGTAAAGTAGTAGCAGGATACGGAAATGGACAGTTTGGTTTTGGTGACAATGTAACTCGTGGACAGGTAGCGCGTATGATTTACGCATACGTAAAACCAGCAGATGCAGATGCTAGTTTCAAAAATCCATTTACAGATATTAAGGGACACATGTTTGAAAAAGAAATCTTAGCACTTGCGAAAGCGGGTCTAGTAAGTGGTTATGGTGAAGGGAAATACGGTCCAGATGATATTTTAACTCGTGAACAAATGGCACAGGTACTTACTAATGCATTTAAATTTAAGGCGACAACTACAACTTCATTTAAAGATGTTGATAAAAACTCTTGGGCGTATAACGCAATTAATGCTTTAGAAGAGAATGGTGTTACATCAGGTACAGGAGGAAATATGTATTCACCACAAATGCATGTAACTCGTGAGCAATACAGTCAGTTCCTATATAACTCTATTAATGTAATTGAAAAAGAAACAAAACCAGAAGAAAAACCAGAAGTGAAGCCAGACCCGAAACCTGAAACAAAACCAGAGGAAAAGCCAGAAGTGAAGCCAGACCCGAAACCTGAAACAAAACCAGAAGAAAAACCAGAAGTGAAGCCAGATCCAAAACCTGAAACGAAACCAGAAGAAAAACCAGAAGTGAAGCCAGACCCGAAACCTGAAACAAAACCAGAAGAAAAGCCAGAAACAAAGCCTGAAATTAAATTGCCAGTAGGGTTAAATGAAAATTTAGCAACTAAAGATATGGAATTTAATCAAGAAGCTTTTAACAATAACGTTACTGTTCAAAAACTAGTAACCAAAGAGGGGCAAGATATTGTTAGCTCTATCAACAAAAAATATAATACTAATTTAAAGTATAGCGATGTTGGAGTATATGTAAAACTCATTGATAAAGATATGTATTTACCAGCAGGTTCAATTGGAGCACAATTCTATGTTGATGCAACAGATAAAAATAACTTTGAAATCGCCTTCTTATATAATAATAAAGCAACAGTAGAATTAACTAAGAAATGGGTTACTTTCATAAACCCTGAATTAAATTTAGATAAAGAAATCCAAGAGACAGTAGATGCTCAAGTGATTAATAATTACACTACTCAAAATCATAAAGTTCGTATTGGACATTCAACTGCTGATAAAATGATGTATATTCAAGTACAAAGTAAATAAAGTAATTGTAAAGAGAAATAAAATTTGCTAGAATCAATATATAGTTTAATATACGGATTTTAAAATCACGTAAAGGACACACCTTACGTACCAGCCAATGGTACGGGTGTGTCCTTTTTTGTATTCAGGAGGAATATTCATGAAAATTAAAAAGAAAATACTATTTGCTTGTACATCACTACTGTTGACACTTCCTATTTCAGTAGATGCTAAGAATAATGAAATTCCCTTCTTCAATGGGAATGAGGATACTTATCTTTTATCTGGACAATTGCAAATGGAGGGGAAATACGTTCGTCCAGGAAAGGGATATGAAGCTGAGCGCTTAATGTATTTATCTGATTTGCATTATCCAGCTGTATATAATGGGGCTTTTAATTGGGAGAATCCATGGGAAAATTTAGTTCAAAATGTCGATTCAAGTGAACCGTATGTACGAATTTCTAATGAAGGTTATATCAATCCATCGATTACTGTTGGGGATAGGATGATAACTGAGAAAGAACGGATTGATTCTGCGGTTATCTCTAATAAGTATTGGGGGAATTCAGAGTTTGTTTTAGAGAATTTAAAATCACATCAAATTGTAAATACAAAAGGTT
This sequence comes from Bacillus sp. DB-2, assembly GCF_003315125.1. Taxonomy (NCBI): domain Bacteria; kingdom Bacillati; phylum Bacillota; class Bacilli; order Caryophanales; family Bacillaceae; genus Bacillus; species Bacillus sp. DB-2. Next base: position 164,607 of record NZ_QNRN01000010.1, read on the forward strand.
CAAGATATGGGTTATTCTATTGGATTCGTGATATTGCATATCTTTCTGGTGGATATGCTGGATCTGGTGGAGTAAGTGGGGTTAATGATTATAACTTGTGGTATGTACGTACAAGTAAACCAGAAATAAAAGAGTTTAAAGCGTCTAGTGGCAAAAAGGATGTCCCTGTTAAATTTACATTTAACGGTTTCGAATATGTAAGTAAAAATAAGGGATACAACGATAGAGATCCAAATGGAACAACAGTAAATCCATATCAAGCAGCTGCCGGGGAAAGAAATCGTGTGAAATGGATGCTAGATATTACAAAAGATGGCGAAACAGTGCATCATCAGGAGAATTACTTACGTTCAAACCCACAAACAGATAATCAGAAACCAAATGAAGGCGATGCAGGACAATTTACTAAAGAAGATGTAAGCTGGCAGCCGCAAATGTGCGGGCGCTATACTGCGAAAATTAAAGTAACAGACGCTGTTCAAAGGGATTCAAATGAGAAAACAGTCAACTTTAATGTAGATGGTAATTGTGGTACAGAAGTGACACCTAACCCAGATCCAGGTGATGAAGAAGAGTATAAATATAAAATTGATTTTTCGGCTGACCGAATTGAAGGTGAAACAGCAAGAGAAGGAAAAAATATTAAAACAAGGGTAGATGTATCACGTGATAACTTTAAGCCAGACCGTGATCAATATAGAGCGAAGGTAAATAATAATATTAATAAGTCCCAGCAGGAAGTAAATAGCACTGAATCAGATAGAGATAGCGCTCAATCAAGTCTAAGTTATTGCCGTCGTGATCCTATTCATGAAATAGATGCGGAAGGAAATCACCACTATTATGATAGGGACTGCTCATGGGAAGAGAATAGATTAGACAACGCTGCGGGTAGGTTAGATAAGGCAAGGGAGAAGCTAGATAAAGAGAAGAAAAAAATTAAGAAGTTAGATGGATTAGAAGAAAAATATGTGAATCCTGAAACAGTAGTCGTGCTAAAACATAACGGGCAACAGGTGGCTTCACAAAAGGTAAGACTAACAGAGGGAGAAAAGAAAACATTGAACCTTGACTGGCAGCATAAAGGGAAAGGAACAATTCAAGCGGAAATTAACCCTGCTGGTAATCGTATAGATGTAGAAGAAACCACATACAAAAATAATCCTATTAAAACAGGTATCTATGCACCATCACATGAAAAAGGGATGTGTGGTGTAACTAGCGTAAAAGGTGTGGTAGAAACAGTCAGTGAGCGTGTTTCTAAAGATGATACAGTTGGAGAAATGTATTATGAAACGTTAAGTGGAGGTATTGATAATCTAGTACCTTCTAAGCTTCATAGTGGATATGGATTCACTTATGAAGTAAATGGGAAATACAAAAATGATTGGAATGCAAATTACCCTGGTGTATTTACAGAAGCAACGGCACAATATCCTTTTGCCGATGAAGGATTAAAAACTACACAAGATTTGGAGCATGTTTCTAATACTGGATTGACATCGAAATTCCTACCTAAAAATATGTATTTGTCTGAAATAACAGGTCTTGTATTTGATAGTAAAAGACCGACAAAGTCCCTATATTGGGATGGACAGGAAAAGATTATTGATGGGGGACGCAAATGGTACGCACCATTGAAAACGAAAGATGGAAAATATCCGTTTAATGTTGAAACAAACCCAGCAGGTATCAACGAAATGAGCTTATGTATGACGAATGAGATAGAAATTAAAGGCGTTGCTTACGATGACTTCAAAAAGAGAAGAGTACTTGCTGATCTTCCATTCCCTGTACAAACGCCAGGCTGGAATTGGGTTGGAAAAGAACATATTATCACTGATTTGTCAGACTGGTATTATATGAAAAATAGAAAGTAATATTGTATAATAAGATGAAACGACAATAGTAATTCATCTTAAACTAGTAGCTGAATGGATAAACCAAAGGCACATCCCTTAATTGGGATGTGCCTTTTTTCGTAGAAAGGGGAATTTAAAGTGGATAAAAAGAAAAAACAACGTGTGAGACGTGCAATTTTCATCGGGGTTGTCGTAATGATTGTATCTCTGTGCATTGGAAGTGAATTTCAGGATCGGAATGGGAAAAGCTATGCTCCTGCAAAGTATTTTGAAACAGGGACAAAATTGATTTCGTTTTAGAAATAATTTTATTTATTTCATCCACTATAGTGGATGCAGAGACATGACATGGACCATAGTTGATGTTATAATATGTGTAGAAGTATTACAAAGATAGTTTTTGCATAAACTAATAAAGACGAGATGCTCTAACATCTCGCCTAATGTAACTGCTACCGCAAGGTGGATGGTTGCTAAAAAAAGTTTATTTTTTCTTAGAACCGCCCTTCAGACGCTTGCTGGCATTGAGGGTGGTTCTTTTCGTTTTTTGTCGCTTTTTTTGTATTTTCTTCCAAGACGTTGATAGGAATTTGCCTACTCGTTTTGCAAAAAATACAGCGACTTCTCTAGCAATAACTTTCAAAATTTCAATTGCTATAGTGAAAAGAATGTCCATTTGGTCACCTCCTTTCCCCATAAAATGAAAGAGAAAGGATAGCAACCGACCACCCTGAAATATTCAGTTACGTTACATCTATTATATCATATTTAATGGGTAGTTAATAGCTTGAAAACCTTGATATGACAACGTTTTTAAAGGTTTTTTGTTTTTTGTAATTCGTGCGTTGGAATAGAAAAAATAGATTTTTTTTTAGAAATGATTGACATAAAACCGTATATATCATAATATTGAAATTGTAATATTAAAGAAAACAAATCCAACATTTTCATATAGACTTTAGATTAGCTAAAAGGACACACCTAAGGCGCTTTATGCCATAGGTGTGTCCTTTTTTTGCGTTTAAAGGCTACATAAGGAGGAACACAAACATTGAAGCCATCTAAGTTTCAAAAGAAGCAGATTGCTGCGGTTGGTCTTGCCGCTGCAACAGTCGCTGGTATCTATGGATACAATCATTTTGCAGTGGAGAATGCAGTAAAACCAACAAAGATTGTCGTAGCCGCAAAGGATATACCCGCTCATACAGAGATTAAAGAGGATATGCTAGTTGAACGCACATTACCTGGTGATTCCATTCCGCCCAATGCATTACGCGTGAGTAAGAAAGAGGTCGTAGGAAAATGGACAAATGATGGGCAACCCATTACAGAAAATAGCTATCTCTTCAAAAATAAAGTGGTAAAGAAAGAAGAGTTACCAGACTCTGCAATATTAAACCTGAAAGATGAAGAAGTTGCTTTCCCATTACTCGTTGATCTTGAAACAAGTTCCGGGAATAGTATTATTCCTAACACATACGTGGACTTGTATTTCAAACAGGTTGTGAAAGAAGGAGACAATGAGAAGGTTGTATTCGGTGGTCTTTTCCAACGTGTACGTGTTACGGCAGCAAAAGATAGTAATACAGAAGATGCATTCGTGTTAGAAAAGAAAGAATCAAAAGAGGAACAAGAGGGGAAACAAAAACCGAAGGTAACTCGTTTATATACATTGGCTGTTTCGCCAGAACAACTCCAATACTTGAATCGTGCGAAAATGCTTGGAGATGTGATTCCCGTTGCAGTTGGACAAAAGGTTGAACAAACAGGGAAAGAATTACAACCAGCAGAAGGGTTCTCACAAATATCTGATCAGAAGAACATTTTAGACTATGTAGAGAAACATTCAACCAATCCAATTTCTAAAAATGTAAAAGAATATGTTGCACAGTATCTGAACGAATCCAAATAAGAAAGGGGGTATTAAGATGGAGCGGCAAGTAAGAATGGTTGCCTTTTATGCGACAAACGAAAACGTAGGGAAAAGCACGTTAAGTATTGCGATGGCGAATGAGTTAGCTCATTTAGGGAAAAAGGTGCTGTATGTAGAAGCAGACCAAGTGAGACCAAGCTTTGCAGTTGGAACAGGTCTTAGCCATGACAGCAAAAATATATTAGAGCTTGTAAGGAAAGAAAATGAATACAATCTCTTGCAGTACATTTGCACAAAGCAAGATTTACTAGAGAAAAAATTGAATCCAAAGCTGATACAAAAATTGCACGATAAGATGGATTTTCTAGTATTTCCATCAGGTTATAACATGGCTCAATTCCCTGAGATTCAAAACAAAGAATTGTTTGTAACAACATTTATCGAATCACTTGTAGAGACAGAATACGATTACATCATTCTATCGGTGCCAACTGAATTATCCGAGGTGCTGAGTTACCCAATCTTATACCAATCAGATCTTGTTGTTCATGTGCTAAATGGAAACCCTCGTGGTGCGTTAGCAATCAAGCAGGAATTAAAGCTGATAGAAGAAGCTAAGCTAACATTACCTCGCATGATTCATGTATTAAATATGGCGGATGAGAATTATGTAGAGGATATTGAAAAGCTTTCTTCTCAAAAAATTGCGGTGGCAATTTCGTATGATAGAGATCGTACGAGTTATGAATGGGGGATGCAATTTGGTTCTCCACAAATTAATGAAAAGGTCCATCACATTATGGAAGCAGCTGGATTTGATATTCCATTCCAGCATACATCCTCTATGAAAAAGGGTTTCTTTGGTTTACGAAGTTAAAAGGGGAGGCAAGTAGTATGTGGGGCTATTTACAGGAAAAACAAGTCGCCTTAAAGCGAAATCGAGTTGATTTATATCACTTCGGTTATATGATTCGTTCCAAATCGGCTAAAAGGTTAGGAACAACTACAGCTCAACAAATTAAAGATATAACCGATGAAATTCGTGCATTTTTAGTAAAAGAACATCGTGATATCTTAAGCGAATCTTTTATGAATAAAGAGAAGAGAGCAGCTGTAGAGCAAATCATCAAAAGCTTTTTATTAAGTAATCAAGTCGTCATTTCAGATGTACCTTCTGAACAATTACTGAATATGGTGTGTGACGATATTGTTGGATTTGGTATTATAGAGCCTTTGAAAGAGGATACAGATGTAACCGATATTTATATAAATGGCACAAAAGAGATTATTTACGAAAAGATTGGCGAGGGAGAATGTACATTTCCTTACCGGTTTGAAACGGAAGAAGAAGTGAAAGCTTTAGCCTATAAGATGGTAAACAGTACTTCAGAATCCTTAAATACAGCTAAACCCTATGTAGACTGCGTATTTCCCTATATACGTATCAATATTGCATTAGATGAACTGGGTGGACTGGGTACAACGATAACGATTCGTAAGAATGCGGATCATCTTCGTGCCTCTGAAGAGCGTATGTTATCTACAAATCAAGCATCGAGAGAGATGTTGGACTTTTTGGCCGCAGCCGTGAAAGCCAAAATGAATATTTTAGTGGCGGGAGCAACAGGTACAGGGAAGTCAGAGTTTATGAAATATCTTGCTTCTCATATTCCGAAAGGGAAAAAGAAAGAACGTACTCTCGTAGTAGAAGATAACCCTGAATTATATTTGCATCGTATTTTTCCAGAACATCATTTTGTTCCGATGCAGTGTAGGGCATCGGAAGTAGAAGAGAATGCAATTGACTTTGATAGATTGCTAACAAATGCGTTACGACAAGGACCAAAGCGATTAATAGTAGGGGAATCAAGGGGGAAAGAAGCATTGAAAATGCTGAACTTCTTCCAAACAGGACACCCTGGTTTTACTTCTGTCCATGCAAGAAGTGCAAAAGAAGCAGTTAGACGTTTAATGCTCATGTGTCTGCAAAGTGGTGCAAATATTGACGCCCAGTATTTATATGAATTAATTTCGCAGACATTTGATGTGATTGTCTTTTTAGAGAAGAAAGATGATGGAAATCGTTATATTACAGAGATGATTGAACTATTGGATTATCAAGATGATATACAGTTCAATCAGCTTTCTCAGTTTATCCCGACATATGAGGAACACGATGAAATGAATGAGAGAGTAGGAAAGATTCATGGAGATCATATCACTACAGCGACAATGTCGGCTGATATGGAAAGGAAGTTCCGTTCTTCTACTGTAAATCCAGCTCTTTATGCACCATTCCTTTCACAACAGGAGGTGCAGTATGCATAGTTTGTTAGCTTATGGATGTATCTTCCTCATATTCATGAGTGTACTATTGTTAGTTTTACTTTTCACAAAATCTAAGGGTTCTGCCCTTTCTCAATTTGTACAAGAAAATGAGAAAGAAGAAAGACGCTTAGAATTACGGAATATCAAAGGAATACGGATGTATCTTCCACAATCCGTTATCCAGGAAGCCCAAAAGTACGAGTGGAAACTGACGAAAAGTATGTATTGGGTATATACGGTACTTTCAGGGATGAGTATTGCGGCAGTATTCTACTTCTCTTTTGGAAGAGATCCTTTTACACTGATTTCCGCTTTATGTGGGTTTTTAGTGCCGAGGTTTCTTCTCTATCGTAGAAAAAAACGTTATTACTTAGTTGTCATAGATCGTCTTTCTATCTATATGAAGGCTGTAGCAAATGCACTTCAAATTAGTAATAACGCAAAACGCGTGTTACTTCAGGTGAAACCGATGATGCATGACAGTATTCAAGAAGAAATAGAAAAAGTTTCTCTTTTATTAGAAGGGGGAACAACGATGCACCGTGCATTTAGAGGGTTTAATGAAACCTTTAATTTTAGAGAATTGGTTTTCTTCCACGAAATGTTGGAAGTATGTAGCCGAGAAGGTGGAGCGAATTCAGTGCAAGTCTTACTAGATATTGCAGAAGATTTTGAAAAACAAAAGCTATACCTGGCAAGATTACGTTCTAGTTTGTCACAAGCACAACGTGCTTTTGTACAGAACTGCTTAATAGTCATCGCAATGCCGATTGTCATTATGTTGATGTCAAAAGAGGCATATGGATTTTTGGCAGGTTCTATGATGGGGAAAATTGCATTAACAGTAAATATGTTTATTGTATTTTTCCTAGCAACACGTGTAGAAAAAATTGCAAATTATAACCCGACAGAAAGGGGGGAATAAGATGGCTGCGTTTTTAGGTTTAGTCATATTTGTTGTCATGTACTGGGTATTCTCCACCTTTCTACAAAGTAAAAAAGACAGTGAGAGTGTACTTACTCATTATGTAGAAAATGCGAAGCGTATTGAAAAGAAGAATTTGAATCAAATGATGCTTGGTCCTTTTCAATCGTTATCACATAAGTATCTGACAGAAGAAAAGAAAGAGCAGATTCAGAAAAAATTAGAGGAAGCTGGCTTGGATACGAAACCAGAAGAATATTTGAAAATGAAGGTTGCGTATCCTGTCATTTTCACATCTGTTTTCTTGATTTGTACCGTGTTCCATGATTACTACTTATTTAAAGTAGGTGTTCTGATTTCACCACTGCTTTACTTCTATCCAGATTACTTATTAAAAAGAAAGATTAAACAGGCTGTAGAGGCAAGAAAGTTTGAGTTACCGGAGTATTTAATTCCATTGCTGCAATTGTTAAAGACACATACAACATTAGAAGCAGTAAAAAAGGCACAGATATATGCAGGGAGACATCTTAGTCCGTATGTATCTACTCTTACAGCAGAATTAGAAATGTATGCGGGCTCGGATCAACCGTTTAGGAACTTCGCAGCAGCTCTAAATAGTCCAGAAGTAAATACCTTTACGATTGCGTTACAACAAGCGCAAAAAACGGACAAGGTACAAAGTCTTCGGATTATGGATTCGCAAATTAAAATGATGCGTGAATTAAAACATGAGAACTACAACCGTCTGATTCAAGATAAACCAATGGAAATGAATAAATTTAACGTTGCGGTTATTGGTTGTATCGTTATTTATCCAATGGTCATTGTTATTCAATCCTTAACACAAGGATTTGCAAGTTTATAAAAAAGATATTACCCCAAATGGAATAGGAAAAGGAGCAAAATACATGTTAACAAAAATGAAGAATTGGTTAAAAAATGAAGACTCACAATTATCATCAGAAAACGGTATGTTAATCGCCTTGGCGGTCATTATCGTATTAGTCATTGGACCGTTTGTATGGAAAGCAATTCAAGGTGGATATGACACAATTCTAGCTCGATTCACAAAAGCATCAAGCAATGCAGATGTAGATTCTTGGAACAAGAAATAAAAGGTTAGTTTCATAATGTTTGTTAGAAATAGCTCAAATAAATAGATAAGGGAGATTCAATCATGTTAGCAAAAATGAAGAATTGGTTAAAAAACGAAGATTCACAGTTGTCGTCAGAAAACGGTATGCTAATCGCGTTAGCGGTAATTATTGTACTTGTTATTGGACCATTTGTATGGAAGGCAATCCAAGGTGGATATGACACAATTCTGGCTCGATTCACAAAAGCATCAAGCAATGCAAATGTGGATTCTTGGAACAAGTAATAAAATTTTAATTAGGTAAATGATTATTCTAGTAGTTTCCTAAAATCGATATATAAAGGAGAAAAAATAACATGTTAGCAAAAATGAAAAGTTGGTTAAAAAATGAGGATTCACAGCTATCATCAGAAAACGGTATGTTAATCGCGTTAGCGGTAATTATTGTACTAGTCATTGGACCGTTTGTATGGAAAGCAATCCAAGGTGGATATGACACAATTCTATCTCGATTCACAAAGGCATCAAGCAATGCAGATGTAGACTCTTGGAACAAAAAATAAATTTAATAGTAAACAGAGGGGGCTACTCTAGAAGTAGTTCCCTTTTTTAGACAATAATTGTATGTGGAGTCAGAAAAGGAGAGAAAAGAATGTCTTTGTATGTTATGGGGTTATTATTAAGTTACATGTTCTTAAATGTATTTACTGATTTGAAATATAGAAAAACAAAAAATATGTGGCATTTACTATTTTTAATGGTGGGTCTGGGCATAACGTATTTTGCTGGAATACGAACAGGGAAAGAGATTGTGATTGTACTAGTCATGGCGCTAGCATGTGGTTTGTTGTTAGAGACATTTAAATTTTCTTCACCTGGTGATACGAAAATGCTCGTGGTCGTAGCTTTATATGTTAGTAATGTAGTAGAAGAAACGGCCATGCTTACCGCTATTACATTAACAGCTTTCCACTTACTATTCTTTTGGATTGCTAGTGTGTATCGGTTAATTAAGATTTTAGGGTTTGTGGGAGCTATTAAAGACCAATTAGAGCATGCTGCTTCTATATTTGGTGCAAAACTAGCAAAGAAAGAAATACAGCTCATTCAGAGCTTTCCAGGGGCTTGTTCTATTTTATTAGGAGCACTTGTTTATGTTGCTTTCACTATATATCAAAACGGAGGTATCTTGGCTTGAATAGTAGAATCATTCATCAAAGAGAAACTTATATTTACTTTACGATATTTGCAATAGTAGGAGTACTTCTTGTAAACATGTTTATTAATATGGTGTTTGTACTAGCGTATCCGTTACTGATCGGATTAATTGTACAGGTTGTCTTGTTGCAAAAGATGAAAAAGCCATTTTATCAAAGCGGAAAAGAATTAACGGAACAGTTAAAACTAAAAAATATATTTTTAGTAGAATCAAATATTTTAGGAGATGAAGAAGGAACTATCTATGAGGTGCATCAAATGCCTTTTGCATTTTCTAATGGATTAATTAATAAAGATAAGAGTTATAAAGTCATAAAACAAGAGTATGATAGAAAAGTCAAAGAGGATTTAACGAAAATTGCAAAATGGCAAGTTACAACAAAAGCTAGACTTGTTACGACAACACATTTTCGTTTATATACAATTTGGCAGAAAAATAGTACAGGGTTTCAATTGAAAAAAATAGAGGAATGCGTTGATCCGTATGCAAAGATGAACCTTATACAATGGATGATTGCATCATTCTGTACGACTGGTCGTATCAAGTATGATAAGAAACCAAAAGAGTGGGAAAGCTACGAATGGATTGCTTTAAAATAAAAAGATAAAAGTATATAACTTTAGTTAGGAGTAAATATAGGGGAAACAGATAGAAAATAAGGAGATTTTGAAAGGAATAATAAAAAATAAGGCCTTATTTTTTTATATAGGCCTTATTAAATGACGAATGAGATATGACTCAATATCTCATGTAGGGTAATTTTATTATACATAATTTTCAAAAAAACTAAAATAAACAAGGTCATTTTTGTGAGAAAACATAAAGTTATTGAAATTTAGATGCGAATTGATTAATATAAATATATATTTAATGTTTAATTGATTCCGTTTATTCCCACACCTTATTGTGTTGTGGTTGAGTTGTAGAAGCAAGTTGCGTCTTGTTTCATTTATGAAAGGGCTTCTTTGAGCCGATTAGTGTATATATAGCTTATTTTGCTATGCACATTTTTAATCGACTTGAAGGAGCTCTTTTTGTGTTGTTTTCAGGTCTGTTTGATTGGCAGAACCCATTATTACACTGGGCAAAATTTATTATTTAGGGGGATAAAATTATGAAAATGAGTTATGAAGTATCTATATTTTGTTCTGCACATCCAAATGATTTTATATCAAGTCTGCGTGCATTACGAATGAGAGTTACAAGAGAAGGAGCATTTTGGGAACGAGATTGTTATCAGTTTTCCATTAAACCATCTAATTTGTCGCAACAAGAGGCAAAACAAGCAGGGGAAATCTATTTGCATCATGTCCATTTTAATGGATGTATACGAGATTTCCTTTTTTTATTGGAAAGGTGTTTTAGAGGGACGAGTTTTCGCTTTACTGCAATCCGTGGATTTTTAGATGTAGAAGGGTATTCTCTTAAGAAATGGAAGCCAATTCTACACAACCACAATGTAAAATCTGCAGATATAGATTGTATTTTCAAGAAAGATGATCTTGTAATGATTGTGCATCACAATGGAGTTTTAGAGGTGGTTAAGCGTGCGGAAAAAGGCGAACAATTAAAAAAGGTAAACTTTCTAAAGATAGATAGCTGGTTACAAGTACTAAACCCAACAAAAGAGGATTTATTCTCTATTACAGGTGTGGGTGTATCGTAATGAGTGATTTACATAACTATATGGAAGTATACAGACAGAGGGAATGACAGAAATCCGTAGTGAAAGATGACTATGAATTTCTGTCTTTTTATTTTATTAAGGAGGATTTTGGTATGAATTTATTTGAGTTGTTTAACTTAGAGGTCGGAGAAGACATAACGGTACAAGATGTGAGAACAGATAAACAAGTTCGTAATCGATACAGTTATGATGTCGGTGAGAAATTAGTGGGAGCAAAGAAAGAGATACGGGCGTTAAAAGAATCATTTTTAGTATCATTTTCTTTAGAAGTTTTAGCGGAAATTGAAAAAGAATCTCCAGTAGAGGCGCTAAATGCATTGGATCGAAATACATTGATTCCATTTTCTTTTGAACTAGAAAAAGAAAAGGATATCCCGGCACGTGTTGCAAAGTTAAAGCAACTACTAGTGGGCAGAATTGATAAGAAACCAATTGTAGATACACCGACTGCAAGGAAACTATATGTTCAAGCATGTAGAAGGATATGGCATGATATACAGTTGGTACATACTTCAGAACAATGGGTAGATCTTGTTGTTTCTTATGGTAAGGAAATGACCAATGGTTGGTCTGCATTTAGAAAAAATAAGAATGTCACTTTCACATTTAAAAGAATGGTAGAGGAATATTTTGATGAGTTTGTTGAGGCAGATGGGATGGAGTTATTAATATTAGGAAAGAAATTCATATCACTTTGTACAAATTCAAAAAGTATTAATTCTACATACCTTCGTGTATCACATGAACTGACATGGAGTGATTTACTTACGAAAAAGGCTACGACTCGCAAGAAATCTGCAGCTGCTTGGAGTAGGAAACTGCCAGATACTCTCCAAAGAAAAGGACCAGGAGTAGAATTTGCTACTAAACCAGAAGACGTAGTCGCTATGTTTGGGTTAAAGGGGATGCAATTTGGACACTATTGCACCGAACAGTATGCAAAAGAGCATATTGGACATGTATCTGAATCGTTACACGATATAGCTCGTCTATTGGGGATTCCACCTGAATATATAGGGCTAGGAGGACGTTTAGGACTTGCGATTGGTGCGAGAGGAAGCGGCAATGCATTAGCACATTACGAACCTTCTACCAAAGTGATTAATTTAACTCGTGATAACGGAGTTGGAGCATTGTGTCATGAATGGGGACATGCATTGGATCATTTCTTATATGATTGTAGTCATGATTTTCAAAATGGAAGCCTTGCTTTTCTATCCAGTGGGAAGAGTGTTGGGAATATCTTACCTGCTATTATCAAGGAAAAGATACAAGCTGTGATAGATGCTTGTAAACAAGGAAAAGTGGCCAGAGTAATTAACGTAGAAAATGCCTATGATAGAAAGTGGTATTTCTATGGCAGTGTTATCAATAGTTATGATGTATATAAAGGAAATGTGTCAGGTATTTTAGAATCTCATCACTCAAGTTCGTACAGAAAGCTGGATACCTTATCAGGGGTAGCTAAGACGCGTATGGAACGTAAAATTGAAAAAGAATTTGAGAAAACCGGGCAAATGTTGGCTGCTTATCATTATAAAAAAACAGACGAAAAACTTGATGAAATATCTTATCAAGTGGAAGTGTCTGTATATTTTGATACAGCAATCAAGTTAGATAAGAAGAGAACCAAAAAGTATTGGTCTACAAATCATGAGTTGTTTGCTAGAGCATTTGAAGCATACGTGGAATCGGCTTTGTTAGATCAAAAACATAGAAGCGACTATTTAGTTTGTGATACACATTCTTTTGTATATCCATTAGGTGAGCAAAGAGAATATCTAAATAGAAGTATAAAGAGTTTAATGGAAGTGGCAGTTCCATATATAATAAACAGTATACAAGGAGTGGGAAATAATGAATTATAACATTCAAAAAGGTCAATTTCGTTTAACGAGTGCTTATCCAAGAGGGAGCTGGTGGGAATTTTACCGTGTTACGTGTCCGATTTGTCATGATACAGGTAATTGCATGCTGCATGTTTCGCAAGAGAAGGTAGCATGTACACGTGTAGAAAGTAAATGGATTTACGGAAAAAACACGGGTAACCCAAGCTACATTCACTACATAAATGGAAAAGATAAGTATCAATTGCCTGAGGCGGATGAAATTCAGATTCATGATAAGAAAAGTAATGAGGAATTAGATGTGTTTAATCGTAAATTAATGGATTTCATACCATTACAGGAGCATCATCATACACATTTATTACGAGATAGAAAAATGACTGAAGAACAAATACAAGTTCGTCAATATCGTTCTTTCTTAAAACAACAAATTGTGTTAGAGGAGGATAATACGTATACGACTGTTTGGGAGCAGCTATTTAAACAGATGGGGAATAAAAACTGTTGGCAGGGTGTTCCAGGCTTTTATGAGATGAGGAAAGGTCAACTTTCTCTTCGTTTGATGTCAGGATCTCCTGGTATATTGATTCCTTTTCGAAACCAGTGCAATCAAATTGTTGGATGGCAGGTTCGTGTGGATGAAGTGAAGAACTCCGTTCATTTGAAATCGGCACCTACTGGAGTTCAAGCGGAATTAATTGAACAACCTAATGTTGTAAAGATAACTAAGAATGGTGATTGTATCTTTGAAGGCGAACTAGAAGTGAGCAAAAAAGTAGAGATTCCATTCCGAGAGGAAAGAATTGTTGTAAAGATTCATAAAGGACAAAAATACCTATGGCTCTCATCAGCAAACAAAAATCAAGGAACTGGTGCAGGAGGTAGTGAAAATCCACTTCCTGTACACGTAGCGGTACCAAGCTCTCACTTGAAGCATTGGAATTCTGGTACATTACATCAAACGAAATCAGTAATGATCACAGAGGGCTCCATGAAAGCTGATTTGATTGCTGATTTGATTCCAAAGAGATTTAATAAAGAGGAACTTTCTGAAGTAGGGACAACAGTTCTTGCGATTCCTGGTGTAAATGCTTGGAGGATTGCTATGCCTGTATTAAAGGATATGGGAGTAGAAAATGTCTATCTAGCGTTTGATGCCGATTTAGTAGAGAATAAAAAAGTAAGAAAAGCTCTTATAGACTTTGCGACAGAGTTAAAGCGCGTGGGCTATAACGTAGTTATTGCAGCGTGGAATCCAACGCAAGGGAAAGGACTGGATGATGCTATGCAAGCATTTTTCAAGCCAGTTTTCCGCACAATATAATAAATCGTAAAATTTCAGCTAGGGGATTTTATATAAAAGAAAGGCGTGTATGAAGTACATGAATCTTATGCAACAATTAATGGACGTAGACAAAAAAGCTAGGGAACAAGAAAGAATAGAACTAATTCATAGATTTTATCATGAAGGGGTTTCTATTACGACAATTGCAAATGCGACAAATATGTGTGAAGAGGACATTTCATATATAGTAAACAACTAGTAGTTGCATTTGGTGAGATAAATAGAAGGAGAAAAAGATAGAATTGTACTTCTATCTTTTTTCTGTTTTTAAATAAAAATTGCAAAAGTAGAAAGGTAGAGGGAAAATATGAGTATATATGTAAAAAAAAATCTAGTGAATTTACGAGTTGATTTTGCTTTTAAGCGTTTATTTGGAGTGGAAGGGAACGAAGATATATTAATTGGGTTTCTTAATGCGGTGCTACAATCTTCTCTAAATGAGAAAATTATTTCTTTGCATTTAGATGACCCACACCTTCCAAGAGAGCAAAAAGATGATAAATTGTCTATTTTAGATTTGCGAGCCACTCTTAATAATGGTATAAAATTAAATATAGAGATACAGGTTCGAGACAAAAAAGATATGATTAAGCGTTCTCTGTTCTACTGGTCAGGTATGTATTATTCTCAGATGACTCAAGGAATGAAATACACGGAATTAAGACCGACAATTTGCATTAATATAGTGGATTTCATTTTGTTTCCTGAAGAAGAAGATTTTCATAATATTGGTGTAGTCATGAACAAAAAATCAAAACACGTACTTACGGAGAATATGCAATTGCACTTTCTTGAGATTCCAAAAGTAATTCGAGAATGGCAAGAAGATCGAATGGATCCATGGGATGATATATTAGCACGTTGGCTACTATTATTTCCTGCATATGAAGATGAGAAATTAACTACAATCCTGGAGGGGATCGCGATGGAAAAAGATCCAGTTTTGAAAAAGGCAATAGAGGATTGGGAGCGTCTAAGTAGCGATAAGGATTTTTTACGCTTATATGAGGCGAGAGAAAAGGCAATAAAAGATAGAATATCTGAAATAGAAACAGCAGAGGAAAAAGCTGCAGAAATAGCCACAAAAAAAGCCACAGAAGAAACTAGAATTGCAACTAAGATAGAGATAATTCACAATTTGATTAAAATGGGGTTGCCTATAGAACAAATTGCGAAAGCTGCTGATTTAAGTGTGGAAGAGGTTAATGAAATTTTAAAAAGTAAGTAGTATTGTGAGGAACATGAGAAGGTAACAAAAATTTCAGGGGAGATTGTAATGGAAAAAGAATCTATTTTCAAACAAGAAATAGAAGATTGGGAACGTTTAAGAAATAATAAGAGTTTTCTGCGTTACTATGAGGCGAGAGAAAAGGCAATAAAAGATAGAATATCTGAAATAGAAACAGCAGAAGAAAAAGCAAAGGAAAAAGTTAAAAAACAACTAGTCAAAAACATGATTAAAGTAGGAATATCTACAGAAAATGCTGCGGAAGCTGCTGGAATTAGTATAGAAGAGGTTAATGAGATTTTACAAAAATAAAGAATAGATATAAGTAAAAAAAACAGGTGATTGTGACATACACACAATTACCTGTTTTTTTATGTTCTTTTCTCATAAATCAACAGTATATTTCTTGGCTACAAACTTGAATACGCTATAATTAAAGTTAGATTTATTTTTTGAGGAGAAAGAGTAATTATATATTATACTTGCTAAGTATGTAATTTTCACATACTTATTTACTTAATTATTACTACATTATACAGATGTTAGGGGTTATTATGAAAAAGAAAGAAGAAGAATATTATATACATGTGTTTACGCTAAAGGACAAAACTACAAAATCCATAAAAATAGAAACATGGCGTTCATTTAAAGAATAAAAGAATGTTTTAGGTATTACGGACAGTGACATTTTCCAAATTCAAATGATCTTATACGATCCAAACAAAGACAATAAGCAAAAATAAAAGCAAGATGGCAGAAGAAATGTCTATCTTGCTTTTATTTTTGTTAAATATGTAAAGAAAGTCTTGTGTTTTAAAAATCGTATTGCTATAATATAGACGTAATAAGATTTTACAATAAAATAAAAAATTAATCAGTTCGCATATAAGAGAAGACCTCAATATGCGCCATGTCCTTAGGGGACGTGTGCGTGTATTGGGGTCTTTTTGCGTTTTGCGAACAAAAACACCCGGAGGTGCAGGAATTATGTTGAATTGGTTGTCTGCAAAACTTATGACAACATCAGTAGGAGATTTTTTACTGGCAAAAAGTAGTTTTACGGGGGGGCTTGGTGGTAATGGCGGTAAAGGCGATGCTTCAACTGTCCAAACTAGTATGAATACCCTTGTAAAAACATTAATTGGTTTTGGTAGTATTTGGGTAGTTGCTTGTGTTGTATTCGCAGCTATTAAACTTTCTGGTGCGCAAGGGAAGAACCCTGAAAACCGTACACAAGCTATGGTTGGTTTAGCTTGTGCGGCAATTGGAGGCTTTGTCATGATCAAAGCGTACGACATCGCTGCTTGGGTTGCAACAATCTAACATAAGAGTTTGTACAAGCTCTCCTCCATTTGGGGAGAGCTTCTCTTATACAAGGGAGGAAACAATATGAGAAAAGTAACTGTTCCTGTTGACATGACTTCGGAACAAAAAACGTTGTTAGGTGTATTAAGTAAACGCCAATTGATTTATCTATTAGGTGGCGGGGCGGCTCTTTATTTATATGTACCATTTTTATGGCGGCTATTTGCACCTATTGATGCGGTAGTAGCGTTTTTTATTTGCTTAATTTTAGCAATACCAATGGTAGTAGGTGTAATAGCGTTTGCTTTTATTTATAAAGAAAAACAACACATGTATCTAGATAGATTTTTACTTATCAAAATGCGTAGCCGTTCCGAAAAAGGGAAGTGGAGAAAAGGGTACGAGCCAACTATATGGGTAAAGGAGAATGTATAGATGTTGGAAATGATATATTTTGCGGTGATAGCCATTGTAGGGTTTTTCTTTTATCGGAAAATGAACGGGAAACCGCTGTTTGGGTTTAAAAAAAAGGGGAAAAAGCAGGGCGGGGTAGAGAAACACATTGCTGAAAAAGGCGGAAAGAAAAATAGAAAGAATATGCCTCCTGAATCAGAAGTTGATGAGGATAATGTTGATTTCTTTAGCACTTTTGTAGAGGACATTAAGGAAATTGACAATCATATGATTCGGTATCATGATGACACATTTGTCCTAATCGCGGAAGCGCATCCAGTAAACTATTACTTACTTTCCAACATGGAACAAGAAGCAATTGATATCAAAATTGAATCATGGTTAACAACATTAGAGTTTAATACAAAAGTATATATCCAAAGTAAATTTGTAGATTTAACAGATCCTGTACGAAAAATGACAGAAACGATGAAAGGTGCGAAGGACCTTACACCAGAGACAGTACTATATGGTCAAGAAGTTATCGATAACTTAGAGTACTGGCAACGTTCGCAGCCTCGATATGAGCAAAAGCGTTATTTAATTTACCCATACAAGGTGGATATTAGTACGATCACAGCTGATACAGAGGAAGAATTGGAAGAAAAGATTGTAGATAAAGCGTTTAACGAATTATATCGTCGTTATAATGCTTCGCGAAATTTATTATCAAAAGCAAAAATTAATGTAGAAATGTTAACGAAAGATAAATTGATAGAACTCTTATACGTAGCGTTTAATCGTCGTAAAGCTGTGAAAGCACGTTTCCAAGATTTAATTGAAAATGAAAACTTCTCTCTGTATTCAACAGGTGAAACAAATGAGAGAAAACTAGAGTTAATAAAGAAAGTTCTAGCAGAAGAAAAAGCTGAAAAATCAAATAATGGGGTGGCGTAAATATGAAGTTGTTTGGAAAGAAGAAAAAAGAAAAAAAGAAATTAGAAGCAGAAAAAACAGATGAATTAGAGCTAGAGGAGGAAGAGCAGGAGCAGGAGCAAGAAGAGGTACCCACTCAATTAGATAATCAAACAACCGTGTTTGATGTCATTGCCCCAGAAGGCATGAAAATTGATGCAGAAGACTATGGGGTGATTAAGCAGTCTTTAGGAAGTAATACCTTCTTCCGTCCGTTTTATATTCCACGTGATGGATACCCTCGTATGATGCAAACCAATTGGTTGAACATGTTAACTTCAGATGGGGAAGTCGATGTCATGATTGATATTCATAAAGAGCCAAAAGCGAAAGCGATGCGATCGTTAGATATGCAGCTAACGATGTTACGTTCGAACCTTTCTTTCCAACGCACAAGAGGAAACATTGACCAAGAAAAAGACTTAGATGCAAAAATTCAAGATACAAACAATTTAATGGATGAAATTCAATTTAATGAGAATGACTCCTATATGGTGAGCACGATGGCGGTTGCATATGCAGAATCAAAGAAAGAATTAGACGTTTTATGTGAGTATCTTGAGGATGAAATGCAAGCATCACACTTTAAGATAGCAAGTACTTGGAATCGTGTGAAAAGTGGTTTGAAAGCGGTTATGCCACTAGGTGCACCAAACACTTTGCAAGATACATATCGAAATATCGATAGACGAGCCTTATGTACATTTGCACCGTTTGTGTCAGGATCCGGAAGATTTAATGGTGGTATACCAATAGGAAAGAACAAAATTACTGGGCAAATAGAATTTTTAAATTCGTTCGGGAATGCAGATTATCGCCCACCAAATTATAACATTGGTGTGACCGGGATTTCGGGTTCGGGAAAAAGTTTACTTTTAAAAATGAAATTAGCTCGTGAAACGTCACTTGCAGATACACATGCCATGATTATCGATCCAGAGGGAGAATTCGTAAAAATCACAAAACGTTTAGGCGGTATTAACTTAAATATTTCACCAGAAAGTAATATCATTATTAACCCTTGTGCAATCGCGGTAACAGAACTTCAGATTACAGATAAAGATGAAGAACTAGAAGCACTTGAACAATATGATAAGAAAGAACTCATAGAACGTGATGGAGTGAAGTATGTAAGATTCGTACCAATTTTAGAGAAAATTAATGAAATACTAGGATTCTTTGACATCATTATTCGCGGACAAGATTTTGATCAACCAGGATTAAATGTATTCCAACGTACGATGCTGGAAGATGCGATTCGTGAAGTGTTTGATAACCATGGCATTACTTCCCACCCTTCATCTTTATATGCAGATGAAGTGAAAAAGGTGGAGGGACAATTAATTCAGTCTCAAGTGAGAAAGCCTGAGCCAGAGTTAAAAGAAATCTACGATGTAATAGTAGAACATCATGGGGACGATGTGAAAGCAGAAGAGTTAATTGCCGCGATTCGTCCGTTCTTACGTGATGGTTCCAAACCATTATTTGATGGACAAAGTCATTTTGGCCGTGGTGTGGAAACACAGTTAAATGAATCACGTGTTGTTAACTTTAATATTAGTCATTTAGAAGAAGGATTCTTAAAACCAATCGCCTTCCACGTTATCCTGAACTATATCTGGGAGCATTGGATTAAGAGCCCAGAACACGCTATCAAACGAAAAGTGTTATATGTGGATGAAATGTGGCAGTTTATCGACTATGAACAAACAGTTAACTTCTTAGAAAAAGTAGCACGCCGCTCTCGTAAGAGAAATGCAGGTATGTGTTGGGCAAGTCAGGACTTTGTTCGTATTTTAGAAAATGTAAAAGCACGTGGTATCTTGCAATCCACTTTCTCTTATTTCTTCTTAGAACAAAATAAGATCGATAAGAAAAAGATCCAAGAAAACTTTAACTTAACTGCTGGGGAGCTTGATATTATTCTCAACAACCCAGGAAAAGGAGAAGGAATTTTCCGTGTAGGAGATAGTTCGGTTTGGATTCAAACAGATCCATCAGACAAAGAAATGATGTTCATTGAATCGAATGAAGCAGTACTACAAGAGCTTTTAAATAATATGAAGCAAGTACAAGGGTACGCAGGGTAATAGCGTACCTTTGAAAAGGAAGGTGAAATTATGCTTGAGAAAATAGTAGAGTGGGTCGGAGGCCTAATTATTGTTTTAGTGAAGGCTTTTCTTGGTCCGGTTTATGCGACTTTAGATCCTCTTCCAGTCTTAGTGTTTGGGGGGAATGGGACAGAAGGAAAAGGGACAAATTTAGATTTCTTATTTTCGGGAGATTCCCTAACCAAAGTATTAGACACAGGTATGCCTGTCATGTTTAAGCTTGTTGCTTTTTGTGTCCTCATCAGTGTAGTGATTACAGCAGCAAAATATTCAGCGACAGCTATTAATCCGAATAATCGAACGGCATTAATAGAGTATGCGAAAGATTTAATGATTATCTCGATTTGTCTTTGGCATTTGGATTACTTCTATACTCTTATATTTGATATCAATTCGTGGGTAATAGTAGAGTTCAGAGACGCTATCAATGGAGTAAGTGGTGGGAATTTTGACCCGGATAAGGGTACTAAATTTCTACAGCCTGGATTTGGTGGGGCTGGACTTACAATTACTGAGCTGAGTCTGAAAGGTCATGAAAACGACTATATGTTTATTATATTTGGTTTGTTTATAGAGGCTGGTCTCATCATCTGGGCAAACTTTTACTATTTAATGCGTGCGGTGTCACTATATGTCTTAATGTTAATGGGTCCTTTAATGGTAGGTATGTGGCTGTTCCCACAAAAGAAACAACAGACATTATATTGGATACGTGAATTTATGGGGGCAGTGTTCATACAAGCGATTCATGCAATTACTTTATGGCTCATTATTTCTTTAATTGGAGCAGCAAATAGTCCGTTACTCAAATTAATGTTACTTGCTATGTTTATCCCAATAGGTGAGATTGTGAAAAGTTTTATTGGTCTTAGTACCAATGCATCAGGTGGTATTCATAAAGCGGGTACGATGATGGGTATGGGGGCCTTAGCAAGTGTGGCTGGGCTGGTTAAAGGTGTTCGTGATGACTACCGTAATTCGAAAGCGAAACCTAATGATAAAGGGAATAAAGAAGAGACAAAAGAAGATGCTGACAATCCCAAAAATGCATTGGGAGCGAATTTAGGAACAGATATTGGTACAACATCTCGTGCAGCTCGTATGTTAAAAGCAGGGCAAATTGGAAGTTCAATTGGTAAAGCGGCAACGGGACTTGCGGGTATGGCCGCAGGATCAGGGCTTGGACCAGAAGGAATGGCAATAGGGACAATGGTCGGTAGTAAAGCGGGTGAAATTACTGGTGCGGTTGCTGGAAGAACTGCTGGTGCAGTAGGCGAAGGAGCTGTAGCGTTAGGGAAACATATTGGTTCAAGTGTGAAGAAGGGTACAGATACTTATAATGGGTTAAATAGTGAATCTTATCCAGAACTAACGGATGAAGATATTGCACAGGATTTAGCTACAAAAGATTTTGAATCTTGGAAAGCGGATAATCCTGATTCAGCAGTTACGAGTCGATTAAAACAAGCATTTCCTGGTGCTTCCGATGCAGAAATTGCTAAGAAAGTAGCGAAAACCAATAGTGATCAAATGTCTCGTTTCAAAAATCAGCGTAACCAAGATTTACAAAGTATGAAGAAAAACGCTACACCATATGGAAACGCTAGAGATCTAGTAAATGCTACGACTAACGCATTCCAAAAGGGATATGAGGCAGATCATAAAGACGCGTTTATGAGTCAACTGCCAGAAAATATGTCGGCGGAAGAAAAAGAGAAAAAATGGAACGGCCATCTTAATTCAAAAGTACAAGGGTTTAGAAATCATGCAGAACAAGCGGCAATAAAAGCGGGGGCTATGCCTGTTGATACATTGGCTTCTCAATTTGCACTTGGAAAAGCAGTTGAAGGGGTAAAGGGAGAAACACTAGAGGGTGGTCATCAAAACATGGGACAAGTAGACTCTCTTGTTGGGGCGTCCACTGCTGCATTTAAAAAGGCGTATGATGCAGATCATAAGGCTGGATTTATGAAGCAATTTTCTGCAGGTGTACCACAACAAGAAAAAGAGGCGGCATGGAACAAACATTTGAGTCAGGAAGTCCAAGGATTTAAAAATCATGCACAGAAAGCTGCAGAACAAGCAGGGATTGTACAACAAAAAGATGGGACTAGCTATGCCAATAAGGAAGCTTTTGCTTCTCAGTTATCACAACAATTACAAAGCAATCCAAATAAGCAAGGAAATAACTTGTTTGATAAATCCTATGTGAATAAAGATTCTTTTGCTTCTCAACTTGCATTAGGAAAAGTCGGGAAAGCAGTTGAAGGAGTAAAAGGAGAAACGTTAGAAAGTGGCCATCAAAATATGGGACAAGTTGGTGCTCTTGTCGGTGCTTCTACTGCTGCATTTAAGAAAGCATATACTGCAGATCATAAGGCTGGATTTATGAAGCAATTGCCTGCGAATTTACCACAACAAGAAAAAGAAGCGGCATGGAACAAGCATTTAGGCCACAAAGTACAAGGGTTCGAAAATTATGCCCAAAAAGCTGTAGAGCAAGCAGGTATTGTTCAGCAAAAAGATGGAACAAAATTTGCGAATAAGGAAGCATTCGCTTCTCATTTATCACAACAGTTACAAAATAATCCAAACTTAAATGCAATGGGTGTATCCAGTACTGCGGGCATTCAAAAGGCAGTCAATGGCGTGAAAACACATGGTTTGACAAGTGGATATGGAAGCCAGAATGCAAAACAAGTAAGTAATGTTGGGAACCTGGTACAAGCTTCTACGGAATCCTTTAAACAAGGGTATGCAGGAGAGAACAGGGCAAACTTTATGAAAAACTTGTCTCCAACCATGGCTCAACCGCAAAAAGAGCAAGCTTGGCAGACACATCTAAACCAAAAAGGAAGTGAATTTAAAGCAGTAGCCCAGCAAGCAGCAGTACAAACTGGAGCGATGCCAGTGCAAGCAAAAGATACGAGTGGTAAGAGTCTACATGCCCAGTCGTATATCAATAAGGATGCTTTTGCTTCGCAATTAACGAAAGGTTTACAGAGTCATGCAACCCTTGGGACAGTGAGCCAACAAGTAAGCTCTGGGATTACAAGTTCTATTCAAGGAGTTAGATCACACGGTGTTGCTGCAGGTGGTGCAATCAATAAAGCTGTGTATGCAGCTACACAAACGCAAGCGAGTATGGCGCGTGCAGGAAATCTTTCCGTTTCTGAAATTCAACGTTCGTATGCAGATGCGTCTGCAGGTGTAGCAAGTATTGCACAAAGTGCTGGCAAAATGTCTGTCCCCACTTCAGCTGTGGGACGTATGACACAGCAAAGTAAGATGGTAGGTATAAGTATGATGGAAGGTGCCAAACACTTTGCGCATATACGGGGATTAGAAAACGTATCAAAAGCATACTTTAATGCGTCAGATACTGTTCAGCAGGCAGGAGGGAATGCAGTACAAAAAGCGATAAGTGGAAGTGCAGCTGCTGTTCATACTTCATTAGGAGGTAACGCGGCAGAACGCCATTACAATGTCACAAAAGGATTAAGCTATGCTACTGGTGTGATTGGTGGCGCAGGTGCTTACCAAGCAGCTGCACGTACGGTAAGTAAATATAACCCGTACAATAAAGCAGTTCAAACTGAAGCAAAAGAAATTCAAGAGATTCAGAGAATGGTACCAACAACAACAGACCATACAGGAACGCAATCTGTTGCCAAAGGCGCTGTACGTCTAGTTACAACGAATAATAAGTCATGGATTGAAGCAAAAGATTCCAGTGGAATGACACAGGTTGTATCTCGTTATGGTAGTGGAGATAGTAGTATTCGTTCTGGACAAATGGTATATCAAGATTTAAATATTGCAGACGGGCAGTTGACACAGTACCGAAATGGTATGAAAGCTTCTCCAGCATATATACAAGATTCAAGTGGTGGGAAAATTAGTATAAATCGCTCGATTAATACTAATCCAAATCAATTGGTAGGAAATCAAAATCCAAGACCAATACAACAAAAACCAGTGATAAGTGAACCACCACTTACTGTGAGTCATAAGGTAGACAATGGCCACTTCTATATGTCTGACTTAGATCAAGGTGGATATAAGAATGTACAAATGGTCGTAGAAAGAGACCGTAGTTATATGGTGGCTACCACAACAGAAGGTACAGTTTCACGTATCTCACCATTTGGAAAAGGAGATACACGTTTACAAACAAACCAAAGAATTGAAAGAAATTGTGAAGTAAAAGATAGCAGTATTAAACCAAAAGAAGAAATTTTGGTTACACATATACAGGACGAAGTAGTACGTGCAGAGACACAACTGAATTTATCAGAACATGACCCGCAAAATCTGATTCCATTTGCACCAAACCCGCGTTTAGCACAACGAAAAAGACGAAATGATGAGCATGGAAAGTATGGTGTGACAAGTCTATGAGTCAGAACCCAAACGATCCAAATGAACAGAAAAAAAGCAATCCCTTAAAAGATGTAGCGTCTCACTTTATCAAGAAAAAAGGGATGCAAGCTGGCGGGAAAATGGCAAAATTGGCAGGAAAAGCAGGAAAGGCGGCAGCGAAAGCTGCTGCCAAACTGCTAAAAAAGGCAACGCTTAAAATTGTAGGGTCAATATTAGCCGCGGTTGGATTACCTGCAGCTATCATTATGTCGCTGATTATTGTGGTGTGTGTCATTTTAGCATCTCTTGTACCGTTTACAAAAGATGAAAGTAAAACAGAAGAACAAGTGAAAAAGTATATGGAAGTAGCGATGGCTTTAAATGTGGATTGGAAAGAGGTTGTCGCTTTTGACATGGCGCGTTATGATAATGACCTCACCGGTAAAGATCCACATGATGCCATTTCATATTTTTTGGATATCCAATATGAAGAATATACGGAAAAAGAGGTATGCGAGGCAGGACCAAACGGTCCTTGTGAAAAAAAGAAAAAGGAGATGCAAAAAACAAAATCTGAGAGTTACTCCGGACCAGATGTAAAAAAGATTTTAGGAGATACAGATTTTAAGAAAAAAATAGATGAGATTAATGCTAGTGGTAGTAAAAAGGTGACAACCTCTTCTCATGGGCTAGAGAAAGCGATGGAACTTGCAAAATTTAGTGAGAGTCAAAAAGATCGCGCGCGTGAGATAGTAGCTGCAGGGATGTTAGAGGGAATGTATGGACATCTAGCCCCAACTGGTGGATTTATCGGGGGCATGTGCGTAGGTTCTGTTAGTCCTGGTGGAGAGCCTGTTAATATCAATGAAAAAGTAACAGGTTATCTTCCCAAAATTAAAGAGATGGCAGAAAAACATGGTGTTGCTCAATATGTTGGTATTCTGGCAGCTCAAATGATGCAGGAATCAGCTGGAGCAGGAAATGACCCGATGCAAGCATCAGAGGGACATTATGGAGACTTGAGTCCATCTTGTATAGGTGTAAAGGGAAATGCTCGAATGGGGTGTATTACAGATCCGAATATTTCTATTGAAGCAGGAGTACAGGAATTTAAAGATGTGCTAGGACAAGCGAATGGTGACGTCGCTCTCGCCTTACAGTCATATAATTTTGGGAGTGGTTTTATTAGCTATGCATTAGCAAAAGGCGGTTATTCAGAGGAAACAGCCATTGAATTCTCAAGAAGTAAGGCACATTTAAATCCGGGTGGTTGTTCTGACTCTAATAACTTCCGAACCAAAGTCGGAGCGTGCTACGGGGATTTTACATACGTTTCCAAAGTTTTGAAATATTACAAAGATTTGGGTTGTGTGGCGGATGCATCAGGCGAATGGATTTCTGATAAAGGTTGGAAATGGCCAACGAAATCAGGTCGTATTACAGATACGTTTGATGCTTTTCGTGGTGGAAAACAACATAATGCTGTTGATATTGGAGCTATGACTGCTGGAAAAGCTGGAGATCCTGTATGGTCAATGGAAGCAGGTATTGTAACAAACCAAACAGGAAATGTAAACGGTGGCGGTCTAGGTGTCTATGTAGACCATGGAAATGGTATTGTATCTCGTTACTTACATTTGAGTAAAATATCAGTTGCACCAGGAACCATGGTAACAAAAGGACAAATCATTGGGGAGATGGGCGGTTCTAACTATAATAAAGATACTGGTTTACTTAATATGAATGGATACGCTGTCCATTTAGACTTCCAGATTCGTATTAACGACCAACCAACAGATCCAATGAAATTCTTTAAGAAAAATGATGATCCGGGATTATCATCAGGCGGTTCTCCTGTTATAACGAATGACAAAAGACAAAAGGTACTAGCAGAAGCGAAAAAATGGCTTGGACAAGGAAAAGTGAGATATGTATTAGGGAATCGTAATCCACCGGGTGGCACTTCAGATTGCTCAGGATTTACGCAGTATGTCTTTAGAACAAGTATAGGTGTGCAACTTGGAGAGTGGACAGGTGCTCAAGTTGGACAAGGTAAACAAGTAACAGACATCAATCATGCACAACCAGGAGACCTCATCTTCTATGAAAACCCAGGACACGTTGCAATTTATATGGGGAACCAGAAAATGATTCATATTGGTGATGATAAGGGTGTACAAATTACAGGTCTAAACTATACGGCAAGAGGACAACATATGACTCAAATTCGTAATGTTATAGACTGATAAAGGATGAGAGAAGATGAAGAAAGTAATCAATATTTTGTCCAATATGCCTCGTAAGTACTTGGTGGTATTGGGGGTCATAGTTTTAGTGCTAGGTGTAGCTACCTATAATACCATTCATCGTTACATGATGAAATCACAAGTACAAGAGGAAGAACAAGTAAATCAAGATGAAATAGAGATGCTTGGAGATAAGCCAAAGGAATTTGATACAAAAGAAGAGGAATATATCGCGAAAACAAGAACAGTAGAAGACTTACTACGAAAAATATCTTCCAGTAGTTATGATGTACCATATTTGTTTACAAAAGCTGGATTTGGTATTGAGCCAATGAAAATGACAAGTAATGAGCGCATGCTTGCTACAGAAGCTGTACAACGATATTTCCTGCATGGAGATAAATTCTATAATGCTCGTATTACAAAAATAGAACGCGGAAAAAAAGTAGATACGTACCACATTGAAGTTCAAATTCAACAAGTGAATTTCCTTGAACCACGTCAATTTAAAGTGCAAGTCAATCAATATGCACAAATTGTAACACCAATTGAACAAATTCCGCACGGGCAAGAAGAAGTACCAGTGGATTAAGTGGAACATGAGGGTTGTGGAAGAAAAAACACAACCCTTTCTAAAAAAAATAAAGAGTACCCTAAAAATATTTATTGAATATTCATAATTTTCTGATATAATAAAACCATAGCTAAATGAAATCTATATATATAACTGATTTGAAATAGATATGGAGGAAAGAAAAAATGAGAATGTTATTTGGAACAGCAGCAAACTTTTTTGCGGGATATTCTTCTGGAAGGGGATCAGGATTTTTAGGGACATTATTCGGATGGGCTTTGTTTTTGGGGGGAGGATATCTATTAGTAGAACATTGGGACAGTATCACGGTTTGGATGCATAGCTTAAATATAGTGCAAGGGTTAGACGGTTATGAAGACATGAGTAATGGGTTCATCTTTGTATGCTTGGTCGTAAGTGCTTTTATTTTTATGATGTTGTTACCTATTTTCGCAATTGTATTAATAGTAGGTTTAATAATCATGAATATTGTAGTTTGTACGCTTGTATTGTTAACAACACCAAGTACATACACAAAAAAGAAAAATAAGGAGAGTGAGTGGGAATGAATACAATTCTAGTATTAGGTGGATCAAATGGTAGGACGTTAGAAAAACTAGCGAAAAAAAGAGATTGTCAGGTGATTTTTCATGACGGAAAGAATCATGGTGGCGTAAAGAAGACTTTTCGTAGTGTCATTAAAAAATGTGATGTCATTGTCGTGCAGAAAGGTGCATGTGGACATGTCTCTATTGATGTAGCAAAGGAATACGCAAAGAAGTATGATGTCCCGCTTCTATTTAATCAAGGGTTTGGTGGAACGGGTGCGTTAGAAATAGGTTTAAAACACCTGCAGGCAGCGTGAGATTAGTAGGAAAAGAATATTTCGGTTCATAAATCATAAAATTTTTATATACAGATTATATTTTGGTAGGTTTTAATAATATATAATTTGAATTTCATTCAGGATGGGGATTCAGTATAACCAAAAGTAATAAATAAAAGAGAAAATCCCTGCGGGGACAGGGACTTTTTAGGAGAGATATTGTTGTATAATGTCGAAACTTGGCGAATTCAACAAATTAATATTATCACGAATTTTCAAGTAATTGCGGTGGCTGATGTGTCAAAACTGTGTACGATTTTCATATAAAAGCGTTATTTGGTCGGAAAGGGGGACTATGATGTATCCATTTTATGTAGATGGCGAAAGGGTGTTTTCATTCTCTTACAAGCCAAGTAAAGGTGTTGTTAAAGATGATGATACTGGCAAATGGTACGAAATAACTGAAGTCGAGCAAGGTCGTGGTCGTAAGGTATACGGTAAGGAAACATGCAATTTGGACAGTTGGGATTGGAAACCTTACAAAAATTAATCGAAAAGGGGAATTTATATGTATACAAAAATAGTTAAATACGAAAGAAACGGAATTGGAGCTTGGGATAAAGAGTATAGCAGTATGGAAGTTTTAAAAGAAATGAAACCAACGGAGAACGATTTTTTCGAGAATATCTTAAAAATAGAGGGTAAATTGTACAAGCCTTGCAGCGCGTACGGTGAATATATAGCAGTTGATGAAATTAAAATCAACTACAGTCCTAATGCGGATGTTAGAAATGAAGGTGGTGTTGAATGTCCGTATTGCGGTTTTGTTGATCAAGATACACATGAGTTTTCAAGTAACTCAGGCGAAACGGAATGCACTAATTGTGAATCGGAAATCAAATACGTAATAAACGCCGTTATTAATTCGTTAGGAGAATGTTTAGAAGTTATATGTCATACGGGTCCAGTTAAATTAAATGAACCTATCGAACTTTAACAAAATAGTTATTTGGGAGAAAAAAGTTGGCCAACATTTATTAAATCCAAAACACTGTAATAACAGTAAAGGTGGAATGAAGGATGGAAAGTAATGAGTACAAAAAAGGTTATTTAGAAGGGCAGTTGGATGAAGCGGAAATTGCATATCACAACTTGGCTTCAATCCTTAGTCATATTAATGAAGAACCATCAGATTTTGCTAATGAATATTTGGATGAATTAGCAAAATTTTTAACAAAACATGGTCGTTTGTAATTTATAACAAAATTCTTATTTAACAACAAATAAAAAGAGCGCATTTTTATATGCACTCTTAGTAAGATAGGTGAATGTCTCATGAGATATAAAAAATTCAAAAAATCGTAATCAGATTTTCATGAGTGAATTTTTTATATTGTATTCGTTACTTGGAGTTATTGAGCCTGTCACTATAAAAATAAAGAGCGCTTTTTAAGGCGCTCTATGACCAAGACTCCTATCGAAAAGCTTACCATGATTAATGTATGTATGATTTTAATGTATGTATGATTTTAATGTATGTATGATTTTAATGTATGTGCAGTTTTTTAATAAAATCCTTATTTGAACGTAAAAAACCCTAGAGGGGACTAGGGTCTTTTACATAATAAATCTTTCTGTTTTTAAAAGGACTTACTGAAGATAACACATGAATGTTTCATAAATGTATCAAAAAATGAACGAAATCTTTATTTCATAACAAGCGAAAAAGAGCACACATATAAGTATGCTCTTCGACAAGAAAGGTAGTTTTCTATGAGTGGAGAGTCTCCATACAATAACATATGCTTGTCCAGTTAAAAGGTGAAAAATTTTTAACAAAATCGTTATTTGAATGAAAAGACAACAAACGGAGGGGTTTGCTGTCTTGATAAAAAGAAATGGCACTAAGTATATATTACAGAGGTAACTGGTTAGTAAAAGTATATGCATTATATATATAAATATCACCAAACAAAGGTGATAATTTTTAAACAAAAACGCTATTTTAGAGAAAAAGGTAAAGGATGAATCCAAGAATATGAATAATAGTAATATATACAAATCAGGTTATGTCATTCTTATTTATTTTGTTATGACTCAATTTGTAGGAATTATAGGAGTACAATTACTGGCTAAGACAGGTTGGTATGATATTCAAGGGAATCAGCAACAAGCGATTCAAGAGATCCTTGTACATTGGGAGTTAATAGGGTTTCTGCTTACACTAGGAATCATATTTCTTTTATATAAGAAAGAATGGATTAAAGAACCTAGGCTATCAATCAAATTATCGAAATCCACATGGAGGTGGATTCTTGCTGGAATCGTATTCGTTTTTCTTGCACAGCTGATTGGTAGCTTTTTAGATAAAAGTTTATTCCAGTTATCTACGCAATCAGAAAATACATCTAGCACAGTCGCAGCTGCAGTGATATCACCAATTGCGATTGTATCAATTGTAATTCTTGCCCCGTTAGTAGAGGAACTGGTATTTCGATATGCGACCATGAATATTTTAATGAAGAAGTTTCAAGAAACAGGGAGTATCTTAATCAGTGCATTGTTCTTTGCAATTATGCATTTTGATTTCCCATTTATCTTTGGGTATTTCTGTATTGGGGTTGTATTAGCCTTCGTATATAAACGTTCAAATCAATTATTAGTTTCTTATATTGTTCACGCAGTGATGAACTTCATTGTACTGATGTTGCAAATAATCTAAATAGGAGTAAATAAAAAGACATGCTGGATAAAACAGCACGTCTTTTTATTTAGGGATATCGCTAGCATTTTTGAATAAACTCACGCTAAGCAAAAAATACAATGAGCTGCCCATATAGACAGCTCGTTTACATAATTATCGTTATCGGTATTGCTTAGTCATTTTGCTCCAGATCTTTTTCTTGTTTAATCCTAAGACGGTACACATAAGAAACAGGGATAACTCCACAAATAAATATAATTCCTCCTATCAATAAACCGTTGACCCAGTTGAAGTTTGGGGTAATGGACGTAAGGATGGCAAAAACAAGTGCAATGATTGTGACCACAATGAGACTAATAATTAACGACTTTACTGGATTTTTTAGCTTTCTTTCATGCTCTACACTAACACTCATGTTCAGATAACTGTAGATAATGGAAGTAAGCATGAAAACCATCCATAGTGGGTTCTTTGTCATTCCTTCTATGCCCCCTTTAAAGACTTCATAGCCAAGAATACTGAGAACCCCGATTGTTTGTACTATATAAGCTATTTTTATGTGTTGTAAATTTTGTACTATTAGTCGTTCATCAGTGATTTTTTTCATTCGAATTCCTCCCTATTAATCCAAAAAATCTCATCTAATTTGGCATTCACCGCATAACAAATTTGTAGGCACAATTTTAATGATGGATTATATTTTCCTTTTTCAATTAAACTGATTGTTTGCCGAGTAATACCTACGACATCGGCAAGTTCTTGCTGTGTTAACTCCGCTTTTACACGGGCGAGCTTTACGTTATTTTTCATAGCATATCCTCCAACCTTAATGTAACATATAATTTCCTTAATGTAAATTATATGTTACATTAAGGTTCGCAGATCAGTATTTTTCATTAAACAAAATGGTTTCTTTTTATACAATAATCGGGCCTTTTAGTTGAAGAAGATCCGAAAGGATGGAATGCATACTTTATACACCCTAATTAAAATAACGTCCTATTATCGGTAGCAAAGAAAACGCACAAACCTTTGATACAATTGGGTTTGTGCGTTTTCTTTTTGTATTATTCTATGCATCATTTTATACATTCCTATCCTGGCGTGGGTTTTAGGGTTCTCGTTTGTTATTGGATTAGCCGAAAAACTGTATAAAATCTTGAATGCTCTTAGCATGGTTTTTTTCCGAAATACTGGCGGTACCCCATGCCCATCAAGCTAAGGTTGGGTATTCGATGAACTTCCGTTCTTGTTGCCTACATGCTTGATATTTTGTTTATTTGTTTTTAAAAATACGCATTCCAAATACACCTTGATAAGGTGTATTTTTAAAGATTATGCAGTTTTCTGCTTTAGATTAGATACAGTGTACTGATAAATGACGCCTAAAATATCAAAGACTGTCTTTTTCTCATATCGATGGGATTTCCGTCCGTTTTTCTGTAAGAGGGCAAACAGAAAAACGGAAAATTTTTGATACTTCTTGGGTGTCTTTTTGTATAGCTTCATATACTAAGTACAGATGATCTTGAATCATATAAATTGCTTTATATTCACTTAATTCTTTTTGTTTTTTCTGTAGTAACAGCTGTCGCATTTTGAACATAGTGGAAGAACAAAGAAAAATAGCGATTAACTGTCCATAAAGATGACATTCTAGACGCTCTCGCTTAATATTGTGACAATGATTGATACCAAAAAGAGATTTCCATGTTTTAAATACAATCTCTATTTGCCAACGTAGTGAGTAGATATCATGAACCTGTTCCATCGGAACAATTTCCCATGGTATGTTGGTAATATAAACGTTGATTTCTGTTAATCGTTTACTTTTTTCAGAGTATGTAACTCCTTTTTTCTTTTCAACATAGGTTTGCTGTTTCCTACGTTTATGAGTTTGAGTCGATGTCAGTCTGTATATCACAACTCGTGAGGGTAATTTTTGTTGCCCAATATAGGCATTCCGAATTTCATAAGTATCTCCTGGTTTTATCTGATGCATAATATCTTCAAGGTTAAGTAAAACATATAGGGATTGCTTTTTTACTGTCCCATCCCGAAAGAATTCTGGAGAATCATTTTTTACATATACTCTATTATTTAATTTCAACCGTGAAACATAGAATACACCTCGTTGATCCATCTGGTCTAAATCTTTTAGAGAAAAGTATCCTAAATCTCGAATACATAAATCTCCTGGACGTAAGGAATCTAAACAATCTGTACCAAAGGTTTTATCATTATTTTTACCTGGTTCCATTTGGAAATTGAGGAATTTTCCACTATGTAAATCATACTCTAGCTGAATTTTAATACCGGCTGTTTGTGCACATCCTCCTGAACCAGGATAAATAGTAGCCAAATGATTAGGGACTTGAAAAATAGTAGCATCTAAAATACGTATACGTTGAAAATAAGAAGTATATTGGTTTTGGATTTGAGACGAATCGTTTAGTTGGCTTTTGACTAAAAGAGAAAATATACGCTGTAGAAATAAAATAGCGCATCGGTTAAAACGTTGATTAAGTCCTTCTGGACTCATGAGTGTAGCTGTATTTGCATAAAGTTGACTACATAATCGAGTGAGGGAATCACTTGCTACATGTTGACTAATCCAGATACATAAAGCAGCCAAATCTCGTGCGCCATACTTACTTTTACGTTTTACAAAACCTGTCTCTTGTGCAAGTTGTTGAAGAATATGTGGAGATAGATATCGCTGTAGTTCTTCAGCGAACAAATGAAACTCTTCTTGAATCGAAAGACTCATAAAAAACGCCATCCTTTCTATATATTTCTACAAAAAGAATAGCGTATTTTCATTATTTTTTTGGGTAAAATTCTAAAGTTTTATGGAAATGTATTTAAAAAACCAAAATATGGTTGACAATCAAGGATTACATTTGTAATATTTAATTATAGATTACAAATGTAATACAAGGAGTGGAATTTTATACAATGAAAGAATTACCTAAAATATCGGAAGCTGAATTGGAAATCATGAAGGTTCTTTGGTCAAAATTTCCCCAAACAGCGAATGAAGTGATTGAAGCGTTAGAGGCAACAATGGACTGGAAACCGAAAACGATTCGAACGCTTATTAATCGATTAGTCCAAAAAGAAGCTGTTTCTTACCAGCAAGATAAAGGGCGTATGTATGCATATTATCCTTTAGTGTCGCAAGATAGATATCTACAAGTAGAAACAAAATCCCTCCTCAAACGTTTCTATGGTGCGGCATTTAAACCTTTACTTGTGAATTTCTTAAAGGAAGAAAAACTATCTTCAGAAGACATTAACGAACTCAAACATATTCTGGATGAGAAGTCTGAGGAAAATCAGAGGAAGGATAGATAATGATGATAGATATGTTTGTAAACGTCTATCTACCTCGATTTTTTGATTGGGTGATAGAAACATCCATTATGGCAAGTATATTAGTCGGCTTAATCTTATGTGTCAAAATCTTGCTTAGAAATAAGATAACTCCGCGATGGCAGTACATGTTATGGATGATTTTAATTGTAAGACTTCTATTACCATGGTCACCAGATAGTTCCTACAGTATTTATTCTCTTCTTTCATATAGCTCTGGCGTGTCTGAGATTTTTCAAAAGGATACTACTCCAGCTATACAACAAAAAAGCGTGTTAGAAGATAAAACGAATCATTCAGTAACTACAAAAGGAGATAGTCACAAATCTAACTCCGTAAATGTAATGAAAGAGAGTGACCAAATAGATAGTAATAAAAAGAAAGAAGATACTACACTTTCCGTTTATAAAGTTACGTTATATATTTGGCTTTTTGGAGTTGCTATTCTAGCAACGATAACTTGTATTACGAATAGACGATTATATTCTTACATAAAAAAGCAACCCAATATTACGGATGAAAAAATTGTTGGGATTTTTGAAAACTGTAAACAATCTATGGGAATTAAGAAGCAAATTCCATTACGGTTGGCTGGGAAAATCTCAAGTCCGACTGTTTTTGGGCTTTTTCGCCCGAGAGTATTATTATCAAGCAGACATATGAAAATATTGAATGAGCAACAACTACAATATATTTTTTACCATGAGCTATCTCATATGAAACGAAGAGATATAGCTGTAAATTGGGTTTTGTATAGTTTAATCATCTTAAATTGGTTTAATCCGATTCTTTGGTATGCCTATTCATGTATGCGAGAAGATCAAGAACTAGCCTGTGATGCATTTGCGCTTACCTTTATAGAATCAGAGGAACAAATTGCATATGGACATACAATTATTACTCTTTTAGAACATTATTCAAGTTATTATCAAGCACCGAATCTAGCCAATTTAAGTAGAAATAAACGAACGCTAAAAAGGAGAATTCTTATGATTAAGAAATTCCAAAAGAAATCATATCGCTGGTCTGCGCTTGGAATTATTGCAATAGTTGCTATTGCATCTATTTCTTTATTCAATGCACGTGAAATAGAAGGAGATGAAAGGCAGAAGGGACAAGCGATAGAAAAAAGTCAAAAATCTAAAGATGCTTTCCAAAATGCTGTAGATAGGCTATTTGGTACAGAAGAAAATGCGAGAAAAGAGTGGGGTTTCTCCAAAAGGACATATGAAAGTCGAACAGACTTTTTATACCTTGCTGAAAAGGCTTTAACAAAAGAAGAATTTGAGAAGTATGTGCAGTTATATAAAGAGGTATTACATATCGAGAAAAAAGGATTAGTTAAATTAAACGTACCTGAAAATTTCCAGGGGGATATAAAAGAGGTTAAAGAAGAGCGCTTAAGTGCAGAAAATCGTGAAAAATTAAATGAACTTCGTAATAAATCTACTCCTTATGAGGATAAGGTAGGGAAGTATCTAACATATACAGTGGAAGAAGCGCAGCAACATGTTGATTTCCAAATTAAAAAGCCAACTTATACAATTAAAGGATATACTCCAAAAGACGAAAAGGTGAGTTATTATCGTAAGAGAAAGCCAGAATTAGTTATTGAATTAGAATATACGAACGGAAAAGGAAATTATACAATTTCTCAATCACAAGTATTCGGAGAAAGTAAAGATCCGTTCCATCATTTATTTGTTGTAGAAGAAAACATTGAACAGTACGAATTAGAAGGAAATCAAATATCCTACTCTACTCATAACTCACATAGTAATTTACAAGGTATGAAGATGATTGTTCCTGCAAAAGGGAAAAATAGTGCGTATCAAATTGTCATTATTAATCATAGTTTAGACAATCCAGGGGAAGCAGAATTTGATAGGAATGTAAATAAAGCGGAACTGGAAAAAATAATGCTTTCAATGCTGAAATAATAAAGAAGTGTTTTGAAGATTTATATCCTTAGAACATCTTTTAGTTATATTAAACAAATACGAGGAGAAAAAGATATGAATCCGAATAAATATAACATCCTAGCATTACTTTGTATGATGTTGTAATAGTTTATATGTTAGTAACTGAGTCAATACATTGGAAGTTTTTTTATGTAATTATTAAACAGGAATTGCTGGTGAAAGATAAGTTCATTACTTGCATGTCCATTCTATGATTGTGCATATTTTAATTATTTTATGAAAAACTAATAAAAATTTCCATATAATTGTTATAATATGACTAGATTGATATAAAAGTTTTTTCTACATTATATATTTGAAGGGTCCTCATGCAAAAAGAGCAAATTCTCTACTTGAGAACTTGCTCTTTTTTTTACAGAGAAACATTACTAGAGGGCTCTAAGGGAGTACTTGAATTTCATGAGAGAATTTCTGTATGTATCCATAATAATATGCAGGTATAACAGAATTTTAAAATTTATAAAAAGATTAAGAGGCGATAGAGAATGAAAAGATATATTAGAATAAAAGGAATTGGCACATATCTTCCAAAACGCAAAGTAAATTCTTTTGAAATAGATCGTATGCTAGATGTGCCAGAAGGCTGGACATTAAAAAAAGCTGGGGTAAAAACACGATACTATGTTGATGGTGAAACATCTTCTTATATGGGTGCTGAAGCTGCAAAAAAAGCTGTAGAAGATGCTCAGCTAACGTGGGATGATATCGATTGTATCATCTGCGGAAGCGGAACGATTCAACAGGCAATTCCTTCTACTGCATCACTTATTCAAGAACAGCTTGAACTACAGCACTCTGGTATTCCATGTTTTGATATCAACTCAACATGCCTAAGTTTCATAACAGCATTTGATACAATTTCTTACGCAATTGAATGCGGGAGATACAAAAATGTTGTTATCATTTCTTCTGAAATTTCTTCTGTGGGATTAAATTGGGGACAAAATGAAAGCAGCATTTTATTCGGTGACGGTGCGGCAGCTGTTGTCATAACAAAAGGCGATCATACATCTTCTATTATTGCTTCCCATATGGAAACATATAGCTCTGGTGCACATTTATCAGAAATTCGTGGCGGTGGAACGATGATTCATCCTAGGGAGTATAGCGAAGAACGAAAAGAAGACTTCTTGTTCGATATGAATGGAAGAGCTATTTTTAAACTATCTTCTAAGTATCTGTTGAAGTTTATCGAAAAATTACTTATGGATACTGGTTATTCTCTAGCAGATATTGATTTAATTGTTCCTCACCAAGCAAGTGGACCAGCTATGAGACTAATTCGTAAAAAATTAGGGGTTGATGAAGAGCGCTTTATGACCATTTTTGAAGACTACGGTAATATGATTTCCGCATCTATTCCAGTTGCCCTTTTCGAAGCGATTAAGCAAAAGAAAGTGCAACGCGGAAATAAAATATTATTACTAGGTACTTCTGCGGGACTTTCTATCGGGGGCATCCTTCTTGAATACTAAGAAAATAGTATTAATTACAGGGGCACGTGCACCAGCAACTCTGCATTTATGTAGACTGTTTCATAACGCCGGACATACCGTTATTATTGCAGATAGTATTCCTTATCCATTAAGTAAAGTTTCAAAGAGTACGGATTATTTTTATGAAATTCCTTCTCCAAAGTGGAAAACAAATGAAAGTATCCGTGCGCTACTATCCATTATTCAACGTCACAATGTGGATTTGCTTATTCCTACTTGTGAAGAAATATTTTATATATCTAAATATAGAGAAGAGTTAAGCGCATTTTGTCATGTATTAGTAGATGATTTTCAAAAACTTTCATTACTGCATAATAAGTGGGAATTTATTCAGTTAGTAGCGAATTTAGGGTGGCAAGTACCTGCAACATATAGAATAAATAATGAAGAAGCGATAAGTTCAATGATGCACAAAACACCAGCTAATACTCTTTTTGTACGAAAGCCGATTTTCTCCCGTTTCTCTGATAAAGTGGAATTTATTACAAAAGAGGATGCTCTAAAAGAAAGCATGATAGATAAGTCGAATTATATTATGCAAGAGTTTATACAAGGGACGCAGCATTGTTCCTATAGTTTTGCACAATCTGGGGAAGTGTTAGCTCACTCTACGTATAAAACGGAATTTACGGCAGGTTTAGGCGCTACCATTGCGTTTAAGCATATGAATCATCCTAAAATTGATCAGTTTGTTAGACATATTGTAAAAGAGCTAGATTTCTCAGGACAAATTGCTTTTGATTTTATCGTTACAGAGGATGGAGATGCGATTCCGATTGAATGTAATCCACGTACTACAAGTGGATTACATTTATTCGATGAGAAAATATTGCCCGCTTTCTTTAATGAAACAGTAAACAATACACTCATTCCAAAACAAAATTCGGAGTGTGCAATTCGGTTAGCAATGTTTTTATATGGATTTCCGTATTTAAAAAGTAAACAAAAACGTAAGCGATGGTTAAAAGTTCTATGCTCTTATCCAGATATCGTTTATCGTCACAATGATTGGAAACCATTTTTTTATCAGTTTTTTAGCATGTATAAATTATGGCGTGAAAGTTATAAGCATGAACGGACTATTTTAGAGCAAACAACATATGACATATCGTGGGATGGTGAAGATTTATGAAAATGCTAGTAACTGGAGGAACGGGATTTCTAGGACAAAAACTCGCCTTTCGACTGAAGAATATGGGTTATGAAGTAACGGCAACGGGAAGAAATAAAACAATCGGTAAGGTATTAGAACAAAATGGAATCGAGTTTGTTCATTGTCCTCTTGAAGACAGGGATCGTGTGCTACAAGTTTGTAAAGATAAGGATTATATCTTTCATAGCGGCGCACTTTCTTCTCCTTGGGGCAAATATGAAGATTTTTATAATGCGAATGTGTTAGGAACGAAACATATTATCGAGGGAAGTCAAAAGTACGGTATAAAACGCCTTATCCACGTATCAACACCAAGTATTTATTTCTATTATGATGAGCGACAAAATGTAGTAGAAAACGCGAAACTTCCTGGTACATTTGTAAATCATTATGCGACAACGAAGTACATGGCTGAACAAGCTATTGATCAAGCTTTCACGAATGGTTTACCTGTTATCACAATACGCCCGCGCGCTTTATTCGGACCAGGAGATAACGCTATTCTTCCGCGTCTTATTAAAGTATGTGAAAAAGGTGCCTTACCGAGAATTGGTACAGAAAATATTCTTGTTGATATTACATATGTTGAGAATGTTGTAGATGCTTTACTTCTTTGTATGCATTCCCCAAAACATACATTAGGACAAAAGTACAATATAACAAATGACGAACGTGTAAATTTATATGAGGTCATAGAAAATGTAATGAAGCGTCTTGATAAGGAAGTAAAATATAAAAAAATTTCCTACAAAACTGCTTTTACACTAGCTGCTATACTAGAAGGAATCTCAAAAACTATTTTATTCGGAAAAGAACCTATTCTCACAAAATATACTGTTAGTGTCCTTTCAAAAAACCAGACATTAAATATTGATAAAGCTAAAGAAGAACTAGGATATGCTCCAAAGATCAGTATAGAAGAAGGAATTACAAAATTTGTAGACTGGTGGAAAATACAATGAAAATCAAATCTTTAAAGCTATATGATACAGGATATTGCACACATCCAGAAAAAATTGCATACTCCAGGGGCAGTTGGAAACAAATATGTTTTCCTGCTACAGTAGGGTTACTCCAGCATCCAGTATTAGGATATATTTTATTTGATACTGGATATGCGGGACATTTTAAGGAGGCGACAAAAAAATTCCCTTACTCTGTATATGCAAAACTTACGCCTGTTCATTTCACGGAAGAGCAATCTATTAAACAGCAACTTCTTCTTGATGGTATTCAGCCAGAAGAAATTAAATATATTATTCTTTCTCATTTTCATGGCGATCATACAGCTGGTTTACCTGACTTTCCAAAAGCGAAAATACTAACCTTCGCAAAAGCTTATGAGGATATTAAAAAGAGAAGTAAATTTGGTGCTCTATTAAAAGGGTGTCTAAAAGATACACTGCCGATGGATTTAGAAAAAAGGATGTCATTCATTGATCAAACTCCATCCCTTAACTTACCTTCTACATATGGAAAGTTTGAAGAGGGGTATGATGTATTTGATGATGGCTCATTATTTGCTGTTGACTTAACAGGACATGCAACGGGACAATTCGGTTTATTCGTCCATTTACAGAGTGAAAAAATTGTCTTTCTTTGTGCAGACGCAGTGTGGCTAAGTAAAACTTATCAAAACCTTGTATTTCCTAGTAAGATTGCCAACCTTTTAACTAGCGATCCAAAGTCTTACCAAAAGAATATTGAGAAGTTACACCATTTATCACAAACATCACCTGAGATTGAAATTGTACCAACTCATTGTGAACATACATGGGATAAAATTAAAGCAGGGGTGTACTATGAATAAACTACGGATTCTCAAGCGATACTTGAAAACAAAATATGGCTTGAGATTTTCAAATCGCAAACAGTTGGAACAGTTTCATAAACAACAAATAGAAAAACAACTTTTGTTCACGATAGAGGCGTCTCCTTTTTATCGCCAGTTATATACGCCGTTTTTAAATGAAATTCAAAAGGGGAATTTGTCTGCACTCCCCATTATTGATAAAGAAGTAATGATGGAACATTTTGATACATTAAATACAGTCCATATTTCAAAGGAAGAAGCGTTTCATGTAGCATTTGAAGCAGAAAAGACCCGGAATTTCTCGCCAACCATTCGTAATATAACTATCGGTTTATCCTCAGGAACTAGTGGGAATCGTGGAGTTTTTCTCGTTTCCGAGGAAGAACAAACGTTGTGGGCTGGCTCGATTATTGGAAAGGTGCTTCCTTCTAGCATTCTACATAAACACACGATTGCTTTTTTCTTACGTGCAAATAGCAATTTATACGAAGCGACAAAAAATAAGCGAATCTCATTTCATTTTTTTGATTTACTAGACTCGTTTCAGCAGCATATCACGCGATTAAATGAAATACAGCCATCTATTTTAATTGCACCTCCGTCTATGTTACGGAAAATCGCT
The DNA here is from genome assembly GCF_003315125.1 of Bacillus sp. DB-2. Lineage (NCBI taxonomy): Bacteria > Bacillati > Bacillota > Bacilli > Caryophanales > Bacillaceae > Bacillus > Bacillus sp. DB-2. Next base: position 205,957 of record NZ_QNRN01000010.1, read on the forward strand.
TACTGGCAGCAAGAAGGACTGATTACGATTTGTCCCCAAAAAATTATCTCTGTAGCAGAAGTGCTTGAAGATATTGATAGAGACTTTATTCGTGCAACTTTTAAGCAAACAGTACACCAAGTTTACCAATGTACAGAAGGTTTTCTTGCTACCACCTGCAAGCAGGGGACATTACACATTAATGAAGATCTCATTCATATTGAAAAAGAATACTTAGATCAAGAGAAAGGGATATTCGTTCCCATTATTACTGATTTCATGAGGAAAACACAGCCTATTATACGCTATCGTCTCAATGACATATTAATTGAGAAAAAAACGCCGTGCAGCTGTGGTTCACCTTTCTTAGCATTAGAACGAATTGATGGTCGATGTGACGATATATTTATTGGAATAAATGAATTGGATAATAAAGAAATATCTATTTTTCCAGATTTCATTAGAAGAGCAATTTTGTTTGCATCTAGTGACATTCAAGAATTTAAAGTAATACAGCATAGCGTAGACAAAATTGAAATTAAACTTAAAGCACTACCTGAAAATCTCGAATTATGTCAATCAAAGGTAATGCAAGAATTACATACACTGTGGGCTACTAAAAAGTGTGCGATACCACAGTTCTTCTTTTCACATTACGATATTCAAGTATATGATAAAAAATTAAAAAGAATAGAAAGTCTTGTAAGGCGTGGTGAACATAAATGATTCAGTTACATGATGTTCATTCCTTGCATAGTATTGATTGGGAATCAAAAAAAGATGGGGCATATGTGCGAGATAGTTTCCTGCCTCTTTTTCAAAAGGGCGTTACAGCATTTATTGAAAATGTTAACACGGAGCTCTTTCTATTAGAAATCGATGATCTCATCTTGCCAGTTACTCTTAATAATGCAGAGTTCGAAAATTCATATGTATGTTCTCCTTATACACATTACATATCTTATGCATTAGAAGAGCTATGGGAGTTGAAAAAACCATGGCTAGAGAAGCTATTAACCTATCCGATTCATCTTATGGGAAGTTGGCTACGACGAACGAATATTAATAAAGTAATTGTCGTAAATAATTGGATGCTTTCAACAAATCTTTATCACTCTATCAACGAACAACAAATCGAACAAATTACGAATTTATTTGTTGAGAAATTTCCAGAGCATACAATTCTATTTCGCTCTTTAAATACCCAATTATATCCCGTAACGACAGAAGCACTATCTACGCTAGGTTACAATAAAATCATGTCTCGTTCTATATACTTATTTGATCCGAAACAATATAAAAAAATGAATCGAAAAAAACGAAAAGACTTATTAAATGATAAAAGTTTATTAGAGAAAAGCAATTATGAAATCATTAAGAATGAAGAATTAACAAAAGATGATATTTTACAAATTTCCCAGTTATACAATCAACTATATATCGAAAAATATTCCGTCCATAACCCAATGTTTACACCCGCTTATTTATGGAATGCTCTTCAGCATCGTTTATTTGAGATAAAGGTCATAAAAAAAGGGGATACAATTGATGGTGTCATTGCTTATTTTATTAGGGATGGAGTTATGACAACTCCAATCCTTGGCTATAATACAAACTCTGACCAGCAACAAGGCTTATACCGTATACTTTCTCTCCTTATTACAATGGATTCTATCGAAAAGGATTTAATTTGTCATTGTAGTGCTGGTGCTGGAGAGTTCAAACGAAATCGTGGTGCAACACAGCAGATTGAATACAGTTATGTGTATAACGCTCATTTACCACCTAGCCAACAAAAGGTATGGAAAGTATTAACGTGGATATTAAATACATATATAGAACCGATGGCAAAAAAACATCAATTTTAAATAAAAAAGAGATAAGACTTGTAATGTGTAGGAGCTATAAGTAGTAAGTATATTATTAAATGTTACATATGAAAAAGTTTTTTCGGGCTAGAGGATACACTTGATTCGATTGGAAATGATTATTCCCGCAAAAGGAAAGAATAGTGCATATCAAATAGTCATTATCAATCGCGGCTTAGACTATCGAGCAGAAACAGTGCTTGATAGGAATGTAAACAAAGCAGAAATGGAAAAAATAATGCTATTAATGTTGAAATAATAAAAAGGTGTTTTGAAGAAGTATATCTTTAGAACACCTTTTATGGTTCTGATGCAAAGATCATTTGATAGCTTTTCTATTTGAATGGATTTTCCTTTTTCACTCCATTCATACACTCTTTTTAGAGTAATAGTATCGGTATGTTCAAGATTTATAGATTCATTGCAATTATCTTGAAGGTTTTGCACCAAAATCATTTGCTTAGTAATGATGAATAATATATAAAGGAGCTCAACTCCCAATGGCAAGAAAATTATTAACACAGAGGTTTCCCTTTTTAATTCCTATTAGAATTGGACAACGTAGGCTATTTAAAAAAATAAGTGACCGTCTTAAAGGCTATAAATTTTCAAAAACATTTGAACGAAATCCATTACCTTACAGGATTTACAAACATAAATCTTTACTTATCAGAAAATTAGGTGATACAGATATACAGCTACAATATAACAAAATCATTAATCTAAAGCTAGCTATCTGCAAAATGAACCAGATTGTAATTAAACCGGGAGAAACATTTTCATTTTGGTATCTTGTTGGTAATTCCAGTGAAAAGGCTGGATATAAAGAAGGAATTATTCTAATGAATGGGGAAGCGATTAAGGGAATAGGTGGTGGTCTCTGTCAGTTAGGGAATCTTCTTTACTGGATGTTTCTGCATACAGAATTAGAAACAGTGGAAAGATATCGTCATAGTTTCGATCCATTCCCTGACTATGGACGTGTGATTCCATTTGGAACAGGTGCCACCTTGATGAATGGTATTATTGATCTCAAATTCATAAATAATTCCAATATTACTTATCAAGTCAATCTGAATATTGATGAAGAATACATATACGGAGAAATTAGAGCATCCCAGTACCCCCATATACGTATTCTATCGTGGAAGAAGAAAATAGTCTTTAATCATATATATGGCTTTATACTCACTAAGCTCTCGTTTTTTCTTCATGAGGAGCAATTGGCGCATTTGAAACATGATAGAAGAACAGAGTAGAATGGCAATCAATTGACCATATAAATGACACTCCAATCGTTCTGGTTTTATCTTTTTACAATGATGAATTTGAAAGAATGACTTCCACGTTTTAAATAAAATTTCGATTTGCCAACGCAAAGAATACCAGTCATGTACCTGTCCCATCGGGACAATATCTGTAGGGGTGTTTGTCATATATACATTGATACCACTGAGTCGTTTACTACGAGGAGAATACTTAATTCCTTTCTTTTTTTCTCTTACAGCTTGATCTTGTAATCGTTTTTGTTGCTGTTGTTTTGTTAATCGATGAAAAATTACACGAGCTGGCACTTTATCAATCATACCTACATAAGCATCAGCTATTTCACATGTTTGTCCTGGTTGAAGAGAGTTCATTAACGTCTCCATATCTATCTGTATATACTCTGTACCTTTCTTAATTCTTCCATCTTGAAAATAATCAGGGTTAGGATTTTTTTGATACATACGTGTATTCGACTTGATACGAGAGATATAGTAGGCCTCTTTATCTTGTATATATTGAAGGTCTTTTAAATGAAAATAACCTAAATCTCGGATACATAAATCATTCGCCGTAACAGTTGGGGCACACAGAGAGCCGTAAGTACGATCATGTTGTTTACCTGGACCTGTATGAATATGTAGGAACTGTCCACTTAACAAATCATACTCAAGTTGAATTTTTATCCCAGCTGTATGGCTACATCCTCCTGCACCTGGATAAACCGATGAAAATACATCTGGGAGTTGAAATGCAGTTGAATCTAAAATACGAATACGCTTGAAAACAGAAGTGTATGGAGAAGAAATCGGCATAGATGCGGCAAATTTTTTGCTTAGTAGTTCGGCTAGTAGGTGTTGTAAAAGTTGGACGGCCGCCTTATTAAACCGCTGATTCAGTCCCTCAGGACTGATGAGTACTTCTGTTGATGCTTCTAAACAACTAGATAACTGAGTTAAAGAAGTCATAGCTACATTTTGGCTCGTCCATACACATAAAGCTACTAAATCTTTTGCTTGGTACTTACTGGTTCGTTGTACAAAACCAACATCTCTAGCAAGATCCCGTAAGGTATTTGGAGATAAAAAACTTTGAATCTCTTGAGCAAATAGTTGTAATTCGTCAGACACAGAAACAGACATAAAAAACGCCATCCTTTCCTATGATTCTACAGAAAGAATAGCGTATTTTTTCTTTTTATGGATACATTTTTTTAGCTCGATGGCGATGTGGTGTTACCTCAAATATAATTATTTTATTTGAAGGTCTCTTTTAAATTTTTTTCAAATCTTTTCATAGGCTGATATACAAGGACGTGTAGTGATAAACCTATCACTGCAGTAATGTTTAAAATAATACTTATAATCATTAAAGACCATTCTATAACTGGAGAAAAGTATCCGTTCGTACTTAATGTAGAAGAACTTACACCTAGTATTAAAATCACTATTAGTAAAGGTAAGTTTTTAACCAATTTGAATCCCCCCTTTAAACATAATATCTTTATATTATTATATCACACACTAGGTTATGTAATTAATATAAGATAGTTATCTATGGGCATTTAACATATTTTTTCGTTTTGGGGGTGACCTATTTTTTTAGCTTGATAGCAATGTGGCGGTACCCCATTTATAAATCCATTTTCTCCATAGCCATTCGATAGGTCCATATCGGAAATACTTACTCCATAGTGTACTGAATATACATTGTACGATACAAATAAGAAGTCCAAAGATACATAGCTGCCAGTAAAATAAGTGTGAGATATCCTGAAAACATCCTGAAAGAATGATAAGTGTTAGTATGCTTTGGGCTATGTAATTTGTTAAAGCATATTTACCTACGTTCATAAGGGGGGATAGCCACTTTATATATCTTTTTTTCTCACAAATTAAAAGTAGAGAACAAATATAGAATATAGCTAGCGTTTTTCCTCCAAAAAGAATCCATAGCTGGATATGGCTAGAGTAATAGACATCTGTTTCTATAAAATAATAGATGATAGGGAGGGAGAGCAGACATGATAGGAATAGCGAACTCCACTGTAAAATTTGAATTTTCCCTCTGAGTTCCGATACGCGTCTAAAAATATTCTTTTTTCCAGCCCATAAACCTATTAAAAATAACCCAATATATTCCGGGATCCCTATTAGAAGTTGCTGAAATTCCTGTGTCATAAGAAAGAACAAACGAGCTTTTATTTGATGTAAATAATTTAAAAATAGATTCACTGTGTGATTAGTAGTGTTGCCTGTAAACATATATTGATAGTATTTTGGTATCTCTTCAGGAATAGAAGGGCTTGCATGTAAAAATAAAATAACATGTAGAGTATAACTAGCTAGTAAAAAACTAAAACCTGTTATAAAAATAAGCTTAGTAGACCGCTTATAAAAGAACAATAGAACAAAACCTGCTATAGCATATGCATGTAAAATATCTCCATACCACAGAAAGATAAAGTGAATTACACCAAATAGTAATAGAATACATAACCTACGACTAAATAGTATATATATGGGATACCCCTTTTTTTCTGTATTTCTCATAAAGATATAAAATCCCACGCCGAATAAGAATGCAAAAATGGTATAAAACTTTGATGATATCAGTAAATCTACTAGAAAACGAACTACTTTATCTATACCGGAGTAACCTGCTTGATTAAAGGAATCTAGTCCTGTCATAGTAGGTAGATTAGCAAATAGGATACATAGTATGGCCATACCCCTTATTATGTCTAAAGAATAAATACGGGCGTTTTGTTGCATGTTAATTCTCCTTTCTCAAAAAAGAAAAACGAGCACTATATTAGCTAGCGTTCGAATTACGTCTCGCAAAGAATCCATCATATGTAGCAGCTGACACTGCCCCTTCTAGGCGTTCAATTTCTTCGCCTCTGTTATAAGCTACAACAACTGGAGTACCAGGAATGTCGAACTCTTGAAAGGCACTTTGATTTTCTGGCGTAGAGATATCAATACGATAGATGGTTCTATCATGCTTTTTTGACATACTATCGATATCTGGTGCAGCTTTTTTACAATAATGACAGGTTGGTTGATAGTAATACGCAATAAACTCTTCATGGAATTGTATTTTTTCCTTTAATTCTTCTTTTGAAATATCTTTAATATTTTTGGGTATTCCTTTTGCGTCTGCAGCTGACACCATTGTTTTGTTTGGTGTTACAGTCTCTGGATTAACAGATTCATTTTTAGTTAAAGTAAAGATTACGATGCAAGCCACGCATAATGTAGTAACAATTGCTCCAATTTTGTAAACTTTTTTCATAGTAAATTCCTCCTTAAAATAAAAAAAGGACAAACCTCGCCCGAGTTAACTGGGCGTAAGGTTTGTCCTTCACGCTACGTACAATAGAGTATAAACAATTGATAACAAATTTTCTATCTATATAATACCATAAAATTGATATAGAATGCTATATCAATTTTAAAAGCAAAGAAATAACCTAGTTTATATAATTTCATGTACCAGATTTAAATTAAAATATTAACACCCACATTAACAAGGGCTTCTATGCAGTGCTATATCTGTTGAATCCAACTTATAGGGAAAATATATTTCGCTATTAAGCGAAATATTATTCAACAAACAATGCCTCAAAAAGTCCGTATATTCATGAAGTATGGCTTAAGTACATTTTGATACCTTTTGAAGTGGTTTACGCTGCAAAAAATATACTGTATCTAAAGGTATCCGTTTTTAGGAATGTTCCCAAATTGAGAGTTCTCTTTATCACTAAATACATAAAAATTATAATTACACTCAAAAGTGTAATTATAGAACCGTAATTTATTGAGAAATTTGAATTTTCGTAATAATAGGTTGTTTCTTCAATATTTTCTCTCTATAATTTGGATGTACCACATGATTATATAATGAAGGAGGAGTTCATAATGGGACGTTGGATTATAGTAACAAGTGAAAGTCATGAACCTAAATTAACAGTTTCTGAAGCAAAAGAATTACAGAAACTACAAGAAAAAAAATAAAGAAGATAAAGAAGATAAAGAGGACAGTCTTATGATGTCCTCTTTATCTATACATAAATCCATGAAAGATTGTATTCATTTACTTTATTTTATTTAACTGGAGGTTATTAGAATGCTATATTCTTGGGAAAGAGAAACCATAGAAGAAATTGCGCGTCAACGTATTATGGATACGTTCAAAGAATTAAGTTTTTCAGTGGAAAAAAAAGTTTTTGGAGATAAAATACAAACCACATACGTGGAATTATTTAATTCAAATCAGCAGATTGAATCATTTGGCGTCGGAAAAGGGAAGTACAATGAATTAGGAGCATTGTTTGAGGCCTTAGAGCATTATACTCTGGAGAATATAACAATGAAAGATTGTGATTTTTTCTCGTCTCATCATATTGCGAAGAACCCAATATTTGACGGAGAACGTGTTATGCAATTGATAGTAGAAGAACCCGATCAACAATTACTTTGTAAAAAATACTATGCTTTGAATGATACACAACAACATATATGGTATCCATTTTTCATTGCCAATCCACATTATATGCAACATCCAATCGAAACGGATACTTATCAGTATCAGAAAGTACAACGATACAGTTCTAATAGTGGCACAGCCATTGGTTCCACTTTACATGAAGCGATTATTCATGCAACGAATGAAGTCATTGAACGGGATGCTTTTTCTTTATTCCTACTTCGACATTTCTACTATGATATACCAGATCATACATTAAAGATAATTCATCCAAATACGCTTCCCTCATCACTAAAAGAAACAATTGTACAAGCAGAAGGGGAATTACAAGAGGAAATTATACTATTGGATATTACAACGGAAGTTGCAATTCCAACTATATTAGCTGTTACAAAAAATAAAAAGCATACTGGTATATTCGGGCTAGGCACATCTTTATACCCTGAATATGCTATCTTGCGAAGTATTACAGAATTGGTTCAGGTGAATCATATTGCCTCTGCAAATATTGGTGATGAGCTAGCACATCGAGAGCATTTTTTGAATCAATTACAGCCGTATCCTCGTCACTATGCTTGTGCAGAAATGAATATGTGTTCCGTATTTAATCAATTTCCAGCCACTTATGTTTCATTTGAGGATTTACCGAGATTTTCAGAACGTAATTTAATACTTTACATTGAAGAACTGCAAGAGCGATTACACCAACAACATTTTTCTATCTATTATTCTCCAGTCAAAGAGTTTTCCAATGGCATAAAAATCATACATGTACTAATTCCACAAATGGAGCGTTTTTTATTGATTACAAATGGTCAATTGGTGTTTCCGTCCGAAAGAGGTATGAAAAAGAGCCTTAAGTCACAGTCCAGTTTATAAAAAACACCCTATAAAGAGGACTAAGAAAAATGCTAATCCGCCATATATGAGGTACCATCAACAAACATTAAAATGTTTGTTGATGGTACCTCATATATTTTCGACAAAACAAAAAAACATCTAATTTAAATTAGATGCGGAATGTATCAAGTACATTATCTTTTTCTTGGGTGTTTTTGCCCAAATCTCCGAAACGGGGGAATTAAGTTAATTCATTAGAAATTTATACATCATGTCAAAAAAGTGCACTTTATGACACAGATGAAAACCTAGCCTTTTGTATTTTTGAAATCCTTATAAATAAGGACTTTTCACAATACGTTTTCTTAGTCCTCCTTCTCGAGTGAGTGGAAAAAAATAACCATTCTAATATCTTATCTTTCTCATTATACGATAAAATTTAACTGATTTTTCATTATTCATTTTTATGTACACCCAATCAACTTTCCTACAAACGTAATTTTTATAGTTTTTTATGGGGGTTCATATTTAAATAACAATAAAATAAATTAAAAAATAAAAAACTATAGCATTACTCAATGTTATTATTGTAATATATCTTTGGAATGAATGATTTTATGTAGCAACAAGTTAGGGGGAGTACCAGGGGGAAAAATGAGAAACTTTTTTGAAGACAATTATAAAAATATTGGGCTTAAAAGAAAATTAATAAACTTAGTAAGTGAAATTAGTGAATACAAGGGAAGATTAGCTGCCTATCAAGAACAAAAGCCTGATATATTCATTAATTTAGAGAAGAATATACCTTTGCACTACATAAAAAACTTTACTACTGTATATAAAGATATAAAAGTTCCAAATAAAAGATTAAAAGAACTTATTTTAGATGATATAGTGCCTCAAAACATCGAAGAAGATGCCGTTTTTTGTTATTTTAAAACTTTGTCACTTGTACATAAAAGATCTTGTACTTTATCAATTAGCCCAGAAACTATACAAGAATTGCATTTTCAATTAATACATTATAGTACCTCTGATAGTGCAAAATGGCGCAAAAAACCATTTTACATCCCAGGAATTCCGGAAAGTGGGATGTATACAAGTAGTTATCGTCCTTTCCCACACGAGCTTATTCCACAGGCTATGGAACAATTATGTAATCAATACAATTCAGTAAACAATAAAAAGGAACTACATTCCCTTTTATTAATCGCTCGTTTTATATTAAATTTTTATTGCATAATCCCTTTTAGTCAAGGGAATGGTAGACTAGCGCTTATGCTAATGCAATTACTATTAGTAAAAAACGGACACACATTTGTAAAATATGTTTGTTTAGATAAATATATCAAGAAGAACGAATCAGAATATTACGATTCAATATATAAATCTTCAGTTAATTGGTACTGTGGTGAGCACAATATTAGTTTTTGGATAAAAATGTTTTTAAATATTATATTAGAGGCCTACCAAGACTTGCATTCTACAATCCGAGATTCTATATGTAACAATACTAAGGTTGAACGCATTCAAAATTTTATACATAAACAAAAACATCCTTTTACTAAAGAATGTATCCGTAGCATCCATCCAGATATAGCCGAAAGTACAATCAGTAAAACTTTAAGCTCCTTACAATTATTTGGTTATATTAAGTTAATCTCAAAAGGAAGAAATGCCCAATGGATGAAAGTTTAGTAATTATTTTTGGGTTATTAGGATTTAGTAAACCATAAAAAAGAAACAGATAGGGGTTATTTCGCATGCAAATCTTTAAATTTACTACACGGGGTAGCACCACATCGCCATCCACTTAACACAAATAAATTACCCCAAAATGATAAAATTGAGCAATTTGTACAGATTTATCGTTTGGGGGGTAGTCCTAAATTCTTAGCTTGATGGGCATGGGGTACCGCCACATGCCCATCAAGCTAACTAAATAAATTACTAGGTACGAATTGATCCTTGTTTCAAAACTAGCAAGTGATAAAAAAATAGGCATGCTAAAGAAGCCTATTAAAACGCGATTTTTTCGCTAGGCAGCTTGTCTATGCTTCACTGTCGTTTTATACACAATCCCTAGAATATCAAAGACGGTCATCTTCTTATACCGATGGCATTTACGACCGTTCTTTTTGAGCAGTTGATAAAGGCAATGCAGAATTTTTAAAAGTTCTTCTGTGCCAACGGCTATCGCTTGAAACAGTAATGGAAAGTAATCTTTAATCATATAAATTGCTTTATATTCACTCAGCTCCTGCTTTTTCTTTTCAAACAGAAACTGACGCATTTGAAACATCGTAGAAGAATAGAGGAGAATGCCGATGAGTTGTCCATATAAATGGCACTCTAGGCGTTCTCTTTTTATATTTTGACATTCATCAATTTCAAAGAATGATTTCCACGTTTTAAACAAAATTTCAATCTGCCAACGAAGTGAATATAATGAATGCACGTAGTTCGTTGGTACTTCTTCTAGCGACGTATTCGTGATATATACATTCATGCCCATTAAACGTTTACTTTTATCCTTCATGACAATGCCTTTCTTTTTTTCACGTATCGCTTGGTTTTTCAGACGTGTTTGTGTTTGATTATCGGTTAAACGATGGATAATGACACGTGCTGGAAGTTTCTGATTTTGGCCAATGTATGCCTCGGGGATTTCCATCGTTTCACCAGGGATTAGACCAGACAGCATTTGTGTCATATCAAGCTGGATGTATTCTGTTTGCTTTTTTAACGTACCATTTTTGAAGTATTCTGGTTCAGGGTTCTTGATATAAATGCGTGTATTCAACTTCAACCGCGAGATATAGTAAGCCTCTTTATCATTAATGGCTTGTAAGTCTCCTAAATCGAAGTAACCAAGATCACGTAAACACAAATCGCCTGCTTCTACGGTTTTAAGACAGATGGTACCATATGTTTTATCATTATTTTTTCCTGGTCCAAGCTGCACGTTAAGGAATTGACCGTTAAGTAAATCATATTCCAATTGGATTTTCACGCCTGCCTTATTACTACTCCCACCTGAACCTTGATAGTCAGTGGCGAATTGATCAGGCAGTTGAAACACTGTTGCATCTAGAATACGGATACGATTGAAAGTAGAGATTATATGTGCAGAAAGTGAGTGATTTGAACAGAGTTTTTGTGTGAGAAGAGAAGTAAAAACTTCTCGAAGAAATGCGACAGCTGCTGGATTAAAGCGTTGATTCAGTCCTTCTGGACTTATGAGTGTAGCTGTATTGGCATAAAGCTGACTACATAATTGAGTGAGAGAATCACTTGCTACATGTTGACTAATCCAAATACATAAAGCAGCTAAATCGCGTGCACCATACTTACTTTTACGTTTTACAAAACCGTTCTCTTGTGCAAGTTGTTGAAGAATATGTGGAGATAAATATCGCTGTAGTTCTTCAGCGAACAAATGAAACTCATCTTGAATCGATAGATTCATACAAAAACACCATCCTTTCTGTATATTTCTACAAAAAGAATAGCGTTTTTTTGATTATATAGATACAAATTTATCTTAGCTTGATAGTGAGTAATGGTCCCAGTATACTAATTTCTTTAAATTGCTGAAGTCCATTTCAGCACAATAATTAGATTATATAATTGTTAAAGGCGATTAATCATAGTGGTATGGAAATATAACTCTTGGCAAAAAATCTTATAATTCAACTGATTCTTTCTGGTTTTGGGTTTGCACCTCATTTGTTTGTACAATAGTTAACATTATACCTGCTATGATTATGATTCCTCCTACAATTGTATTAAAAGTTGGTATTTCCCCTAGCCATATCCAAGCAATAATGAAAGATAACAGTGGTGTGAGATATAAAGAGCTTGTTGCTTCGGAGGCACCTCTTTTTGTAGTGAGGTAGCCTAGAGCAATATAGGGAAGAACAGTAGGGAAAATCCCTAAATATACAGCACTCCATGTTGCTTCTTGTGGAGCGTTTGAAATAGAATTCCATAATCCAGGAAGAAAAATTAACATTAAGAGTGTTCCGCCCCAAATTGTATAGCAAGTAAAGGAAAGGGAACCGTACTTTTTTAAATAAGGCTTTTGTAAAACAAAGTATAAACTTTCAACAAGAGAAGCTATTAATATTAAGAATGCGCTTTTATGGAATGAGAATCCACCTAAATGACCTAATGAAAGAAGAACCACTCCGGAAAATGCTACTATTCCTCCTATCCACTTCCATAAACCAATACGTTCTCGAAAAATAACCCAAGCTAAAATTGCCGTGAAAATAGGAGTTAATGAAACTAATAAACTTGCAGTACCAGCGTTTACAAATTTTTCTCCATAGTTTAATGCGAGATAATAGGATGTAAACCCTAAACCACCAAAAAGGATAATTGCCGGTATGTCCTTTACTTGTGGTAGTTTCATGCGTGTAACAATTGCAAAGATCATTAATCCCAAAGATCCTATGAGTAAGCGTAATAAAGATAGGCTTTCTGGACTATACCCTGTAAGTGCTAAACGAATACCTGGAAAAGCAGAAGCCCAAAGCACTATGATGAATAGATGCGAAAAAAAGATGGACTTATTGACTGATTTCATTACCAATTCCCCCTCTGTGCAAACTAAAAACCAACCACTTTTATGTTGAATGAATATGCTTTTCATAATAACCTTGGGTTGATATAATGTCTTCATCCAGTGAGAAAATACAAAACCAACCACTTTAAGAAAGGAGCAATATTGGAGATGAATCAATATAATAAAGATAAGTCACTCAAAATCCCTAAATATATACAAATTATAGAATACATAAAGAATAAGATTTCAGTAGGAGAATGGACAATTGGAAGTAAAATATATAGTCAACGTAAATTAGCTAATATGTTTAATGTTAATCGTAGTACAGTTATAACCGCACTTGAGGAACTTCAGGCAGAAGGACTTATTGAGGGGAAAAGGGGAGTGGGTAATATTGTTGCAAATAATACCTGGTCTTTGTTAACGAATAACCCTCAAAATTGGAATAATCATGTGAACACCGGATTTCATCAACCTAGTCGAATAATGGTACAGCAGATTAATGAAGCCGAGTCGAATTCTAATTTAATACAACTTAGTAAAGGTGAATTATCACCAGAGTTATTCCCTCTAATGCAGATGAAACAAAGTATAAAAGAATTAGCCAATGAAATAGAAGCGTTTGGATATGAAGAACCCAAAGGTTTTTTTCCACTACGTCAATCTATTAGTACATACCTAAAATCTCATGGCATAAAAGCATCTCCTGATTCTATTCTTATCGTTTCAGGTGCTTTACAGGCCTTAGACCTTATATCTGTAGGCTTATTGAAACCTAAATCCACAGTTTTACTTGAAAGGCCATCTTATCTTTATTCCTTACATGTATTTCAATCTGCCGGTATGCTTCTTGCGGGATTACCCGTAGATAATGAAGGGATAATAACAAAGTCAATTTTAGCTCAAAAACAAAAATCTCAACAAAGCATCCTATACACTATTCCATCTTTTCATAATCCTACAGGGTATATTATGTCAGAGCCTAGAAGAGCTGAGCTTCTAAGAGTTTGCAAAGAGGAACGAATTCCTATCATAGAAGATGATATTTATAGAGAATTATGGATTGATGAAGAACCTCCTTTAGCCTTAAAAGCAAAAGATATAAATGGTCAAGTCCTTTATCTGGGAAGTTTATCTAAAACTCTTACTCCAGGATTACGTATTGGATGGGTTGTAGGTCCACAATCTGTTATTAATAGTCTTGCTGACATTAAGATGCAATCTGATTATGGATCGAGTTCTTTATCTCAACGTATTGCTTTTAAGTGGCTTAGTAGTGGCTTTTATCAGGAGCATGTGCTGTTCGTACGAAAACAGCTAAAAGTTCGAAGAGATGCACTGATAGGTTGGCTTGAGAAGTACTTACAAGATATTGTTACTTGGGAAGTCCCTCAAGGAGGGCTCTTTATTTGGGTTCATATAAAAAAAATAGTTTCTATGCGATCCTTATTTAGTATGGCTTTAGCAAAAGGAATACTAATAAATCCAGGGCACATTTATGGACAGGATGAAGGACAATACATACGTTTATCATACGCCTATGCTTCACTTGTAGATTTAGAAAAAGGAATATATGAATTAAGCAAAATTATCCGTACACTTTAATGTGAGATCATTGCCATCAAGTTAAGAAATTCGTTATCCTAAAAACGAAAAAAACTGAATTCTCATAAATTGGTGTAGAGAGATAAAAATTTTCTTTTTGGGGGTATTTCAAAATTTAGCTTGATGGGCATGGGGTACCGCCAGCATTTTGGAAAAAAACCACGCTAAGAGCATGCAAGATTTTATACATTTTTTCGGCTCATTCAGTAATAAAGGAGAACCCTAAAATCGCGCCAGGATAGGAATGTATAAAAAGATTCATAGAATTATAGGAAAAGAAAAAGGCAAATTTCTTGTGAGAATAAGATTCCGCCTTTTTCCTTGCTACCGATAATGAGACGTTATGTTAACCTCACATGAATATGATATACAAGATAAGAGTTAAGAAACAAAGAAAAAACACTTCTATTTATGGTAAAATTTGTTATAAAAAAGGGGGGCGAAGTAAAGTGATTGGTGAATTTATTGCTTGTATAGTTGTTGCTTTAATTATGATTATTATGGGTTATCAAATCCATATAAAAAAGAAACTATGGCTCATTGCAGGCTATCAAGAAGAAACATTCGTGGGTGATAAAGAAAGATTAGCAAAGATATTTGGAGTTTTTTCGTATGTTATAGGAATCGCAACTTTTTTATTACCTTTTGGATTAGAGAGTATAGGAGATATTGCTGCTATTATTTTTACGATATTAGTAATTTTAGGCACAGTATTAGTAATTGTGTGGGCAAATCTTATTAATATACATTCATAAATGTAACTTCCGCTAACGATCATTATGTAAATGAGCTGTCCATATGGACAGCTCATTTTATTTTTTTGCTTAGCATGGGTTTTTTCCAAAATGCTGGCGGTACCCCAGACCCATCTAGCTAACATTTTGAAGCGCCCCCAAAAAGAAAATTTGGTCTTTTCATAGGTGTATATGAGATTTTAGTCCATTTTTTCGTTTTGGGGTATTTGCTTTTCTTAGCTTGATAGCGATGTGACGGTACCCCTACTTAGGAGAATTACTTGGATTCACTGAAGAAGAAATTGAACAAAAACGCTATTTGTGCGACACGTTTCCTTATAAGTGTGCAAACACGAAATAGGAGGGTTATCAATTTGATGACAACAACGGATTGACTGAAAGTAGGAATGAAAGCCGTCAGGTTGAGCTGAAACTACTTATCTGATACTCCTACATGCAAGGCGTGATAGTAGACGCAAATTGTATGAAGCTAGGTGAAGTCGGCTGAACAAAACCTAAGTGAGAAATCATATGGTGATGGATAGGTCGGGATGCTACAAAATATCTATGGTGAGAATGTCTAAATAGACTGGCGAACTTGCGAATGTACGGGTCTAAACGTTTAATACATTAGAAATGTGCATGTCGTTAATGACGACGTTATCTACCGAAAAGTAAGAGTAAATAGTATGAAATTCGGAACATCTAACGATGAGGATGTAAAGATAACAGGCTTAAAGTAAGCACCTAAGGATATATGTATAGCTAAGTCAATCGGAACGTGGTAAGCAAGAAACTGTCATAAACGCCTACTAGCAGACAGGTGCATATAAGGTTCTAACGAACCGAAATTGCTTTATTCTTGTGAAGGTGGGGACACATTACCGACGAAGCATGTAACGAATGTGGAGGGATAGTCCCTAGTCTTGTTCTTTGAAAACTAAATCAACTGGATGTAACTCACAGGATCGAGTAAGATGATGTGACTTTTCGTAAGAAAAGGGAATGAATACATTGGTGAGTACAACATTGTTTGTAATCAAGTTGCTTTAGTATAAAAGGATAAGATGGGGCGCTGTATGCGATGAAAGTCGCACGTACAGTGCTAAGCGGGGGAAAGGATGGAGATAACTTCAAAGTCTTACCTATCGCAACTATAAATAATCAAGTCAGATTATCTATTTCTGACTTGACTTGAAATTAAAAATATAAACCTTTGCCCACTGGCTGAACAGTTTCTAGCACAGTGTCAACCATTTCTTCATTAATTAGGGTTCTTATAATCCAAGCAGAGAGATCTTGAGCAGCAAAACAACCCGCAGCAGTCGAGATATTTCCTTCGTTTACGAAACTTTGTTCAATAACGTCTACATTAAATTCTTTAAGCTGTTCTACTACGGATGGATATGTAGTTGCTTTTTTGCCAGTTAACAATTTTTTAGCTCCTAGTAGTAGTGAACCAGAACACATAGAGCCTATTAATTGGCTTTGAGTATCTACATGAATGCTATTAAGATATTCTTGATTTTTATATAAATCTTGTACACCCTTACCACTTGCAAATATTACAGCGTCAGCGGAAGGAATATCAGATATGCTTCCTGTCATGGGGATACGTAAGCCAGACATGGATACATGAGTTTTTTCCGTTCCTAATAGTTGGACATTCCAATCAGAAATACCACCAACTAAACGTACACGATTTAATAAATCCCATGGTAAAAAAACATCTATATCAGTAAAGTTATCAAAACAGACTATTGCAATTTTCATTCTCTAGCCCTCCATCATCGAAATATTAAGAACATTTTAATTATAACAATTTCAAGTGGAGACAGCGAGGTTTAAATTGTTTAACAACTGAGTATCACCCCAGCGTCATCAAGCTAAAAAATTGTATCCATACAAATACATCCAATGACCTTTCACTTTTACGTAGGTTTCATCCACTCTCCAGGAATCATGCGTTTATTTTAAATATTTTCGAATTCGCTCATTCAATTCAGGTCCTTATTGATGTACCCAGCGCATGATAGTTGTATGGGCAATGATTAATCCTAGTTCCCCCATCATTTCCACCAAATCACGAAAGCTTAAGTTGCACCGTAGGTACCAACGTACAGTTAACAAAATGATGTCCGGTTGATAATGTTTTCACTTAAATATATTCTCCTTTTCCATACTGATCATGAACTTATAGAGTAGTACTATCAGTTCGTCCAAGTTTGATAGACCATTTTTATATACTTCAAAGCCTTATAGATATATATAAATAGAGAAGAATTCCCCATTCTTAATTAGCTTTTTTTAGAGGTAATTTCGCATTGTGCTTCTGAGTTCCAAACCCTAATGCAATGGCAGCGCCAATGCAGCTAGAAAAGCAACCAGCAAACAAATACAATGATGGATCTGACTCACCGATTAAAACGGAAGCTATTCCTCCAATTACCGGGAAAAGTGCAACCATATAGCCACTTTGAGCTCCTCCAATTTTTTCTACAAGCTTCAAATAGAATAACCATGCTAGAAATGAAGCAACCAGAGTTAAATATAGCAACACAGATAAGTATGAAAACGATGTTGGAAATATAAATTCTTGTCCTTGAAATAATACAATTATCCCCATCAATATACTGCCCACTGTAAATCCAATGGCATTTGCATAGATAGGATTCACCTTGTGACTTGCATTTCGTGCCGAGCTGGCATCACCTACTGCTGTAAGAAGCGTACCTAAGATCGCAACCATAATTCCTTTTATGTCATTGGACCCTTGAAAGTTGTTCAAATTTGGATAGATGAGAATACATACGCCTAATACACCAAAAATCCCCCCAACCAAAACACGTGAATGTAACTTTTCTTTTAAAAAAATCCGAAGGGTAATCGGGGTCAAAATCACCTTTAATGAAAAAACCAATGTTACGATTGCTGCAGAACTCAAAATTGTGGCGTAATAAAGGCATAAATAGCTTAATGCAAAGTTACATACACCAAAAACTATTACAAATGGGATATCTTTTCTTGTTGGCATCCCCCTTGGTCGAAGGAACCAAACAAGAATCAAAAATAAAAAGGCTGTCATAACTAGACGATAAGTTAAGGATAATTCTAAGCTGACAGGAGTTCCTTGAATTTTTACTGCAATAAAGTTGAGCCCCCACACAATTAAACAAAATATGTACATAAATATTGTCATGAGTTTTCTCCCAAATTAAATTTTTTTCTAAATTCATTATTCATTTATACTGTCATTTTTAAAAGGTACAGTTTACAATAAATACAAATGACAGATGAGGTATTACAATGATGAATGAACTAATATTTAATATCAATCGAGAAAGTAACACTCCTATGTACCAACAAGTTTATCAATACATTCGTACTCAGATTTTATCTGGTAAATTAGAAAGGGGTACAAAGTTGCCATCGATTAGACAACTTGCTATCCAATTAGAGGTCAGCAGAAACACAACTCAAGTATCCTATGAACAACTGCAATCGGAAGGATATATTCGAAGTGAAAACAAAAAGGGATTTTTTGTAGAGGCTACTATATCGGATGAGACGCTTAATTATGAACCCATTAGAGAACAGCGTCACGAAAAAAATCAAACTGTCATGAAAACCATTGACTTTAAGATTGGGACAGTCGATCAAGAGAACTTCCCTTTGAAAAAATGGAGAATGCTTACAAACAAAATCGTTAAAGACTCTAGCATGTTTTCATACGGAGAAAAACAAGGTGACATTAAATTAAGGAAGGTATTAGCAGATTACTTGTTTCAATCAAGAGGGGTTAATACTTCTGTTGAACAGATTATTATTGGCAGTAGCACACAACACTTGTTATTACTTTTGTCGCTGTTGCTAAAGCAAGACTATCATTATCTGGCAGTAGAAGACCCAGGATATAATGTGGCAAGAGAACTATTTGCTCTTCAGTCATTTATCATTGATCCGATCCCGGTAAAAGAACAAGGCATCCAAGTCAATATTCTTTTAAAGTCTCCTTCTAGACTTTTATATGTCACTCCTACTCACCACTTTCCATATGGAGTGACTATCCCCGTCAATGAAAGATTAAAGTTAATTCAATGGGCAAAAAGGGTGGACGGATATATTATTGAGGATGATTATGATAGTGAATTTCGATACATCCATCAACCTATACCGTCTCTTCAAAGTTTAGATTCTAATGGTAGGGTGGTTTATTTAGGAACTTTTTCAAAAGCACTGCTACCCTCTATCCGTGTCAGTTATATGGTTTTGCCTAGGAGGTTAATAAGAGAATATAAAAAGATACTCCCTTTGCTTGAGCAAACATCCTCATCTATTCATCAGCGAACACTGGCGACTTTTATGAATGAAGGATATTGGTACTCACACTTAAGGAAGATGAAAGCTTTGTATAAACGCAAAATGAATCTATTGAATAGGGAATTATTAAAACATTTTAAGAATTATGTTGAAATAAAAGGTGGTAGCTCCGGAATTTTCGTTATTATTGAAGTGAAAACGGAAATGAGCGAAAAAATGCTAATTGAAAGGGCATATGAACACGGAATTGTAGTTTATCCTTGTTCAAAATATTTCTCGAAATGTCTACCACGATATCCGCATATTCAACTTGGATTGGGTAATTTATGTGAAAAAAAGATAATAGAAGGAGTTTCTCAATTAGCAAAAATTTGGCTCTAATCTTGATTTTTCCTCTAAAAAAATTTTTTCGTTCTTCCTATTAAAGGTCATCATATATCGAAGGCAAGTTAAGAAATTCATTGTTCTCCCAAAAGGAAATAGTGAGCCTAATACTCTTAAATAGCTGTAAAAATTGAAATTTTCGTTAAGGCGGGCTCAAAATCTTAGCTTGATAGCGATGTGCTGGTTCTGTTGCAAAGTTTGAAAAAAGCATAAACAGGTTGGTAAATGAGGAACAAGGTTTAGGAAGTAGCTAGTAATTGTTGAAGTTCATTGTACGTTGAAAAGGCGGAGTCTCTTTGCAGACTTCGCCTTTGTTTATATAGGGCATGAATGGTCTCGATACCTTTTATAGTACGTGAAGCATGACGAAGATTTTGGAATCCAGAAGATTTGACAAAGCGCCGTTTTACATGTCGATGATCCTGTTCAATCAGATTATTGAGATGCTTGATGGTACAATGTTTCGTACGCGCATACAAGCCGTTCTTTTTCAGTTTTTTGAACGCACAAAGCAAGGCTGGAGCCTTGTCTGTAGTAAGAACCGTTGGTTCTCCAAAAGCTTTGGCAAGTCGCTTCATGAACATATAGGCTGCTTGATGATCACGTGTTTTTCGAAGTTGGAAATCAAGCGTATGTCCATCGCTATCAATGGCACGATATAGATAGCACCACTCACCTTTCACCTTGATGTAAGTCTCATCTAAATGCCAAGCATGGTGGGGTGTTGTGTTTTTCTCTTTCCAGACTTGATAGATCAGACTTCCATATTCATGAACCCAACGCATGATCGTCGTAGGGTGAACGGAAATTCCTCGTTCTTGTAGAATCTCAGACACATCGCGATAGCTTAAAGAAAAACGGCTACCAAAATAATATCTTTCTTGAACTGTTTCCCTTTAAAATATCGCACTTGTGATTCTCCTCATTCTTTTTTTCTAGAGTGTAGCTTCATTTAGAAAACTTTGCAACAGAACCGCTATATCCATTCTTTTTGGAGTAGAAGCTATGCATATGATTAAAAAAGAACAGATTAATTTACGGAACCAGTCTATCCAAAATCAGAAAGAATTCGTCCATCAATTGTTTGGACTTGTAGCATAAGATACGATTCCGTTAGGAATATATATGTTTTATTCTCTTTCACTTTATTTTTGCACCAAAACCTTTATAACTATATTGGGAATGATGATAATGGTATTTTATAGTGATGTGAAAAAAGCGATTATTAAGGAATTTAAAATAAATATTCAAAAGTTTACTTTTAAATTAGATGGGACGGCTTAGATCTTGCTTCATTCTAAATACTGTACTTACACCAAAAAATCAAGGGAAAAACAAAAGAAGAGTAGCTTTTGCTACCCTTCTTCAGCAATCGTGCCCGTTTGCTGAAAGCTTTTTAACCTATAAATCTTGAGATAAACGAACCATATCTTTGCACTGAATACCGTTTTCAAAGATTTTCTCAGAATAATGCCTAACGAAAAAGTCCATATCCACACCAATTATTCTAAATCCGCATTTTTGGTAAAGAGCCAGTTGTCCTACGCTTGAATTTCCAGTTCCAATTTCAATTGTTTTGTAACCTTTTGTCTTAGCTACCCTTATTGCATCCAACACCAACCGTTTGCCTATACCTCTACCGTGTTGATCTTCGACGACCGCAACATTCACAAGCTCTACTGTCTCAGGTCTTGTTGGAAGTAATACATAGACTCCAATAGTCTGCTGTTCGATTTCAGTTATAAAACATTCGCCCCTATTGACATACTCTTCAACAATTTCTCTTGAAGGGTCAGCCAATAACAACAACTCCATTGGAAGTTGTTCGCCTTCGTTAAGTTTCCTAATATCCATTTTCATCTCTTTAAATTCCTTCCAGTTTTCTTATATGTGCTCCACAATATGGCCCTTTAGTGGAGTAACTTTATTGCTACTCAACAGTTCCTTGATTCGCCTTTCAGTTCAGATTTTCTTTTCACGACAAGGTTTAGAAAGGCTAAGTCCTTATATGACCAGACATATAAAACGCTTTGAGGATTATGTAATTGATTTACAAAAAAATCCACCAACCAATAGAAGAAACGATCCCTCTATAAGTTCAATAGGTCATTATTGGAAATGAAAGTAAGTCAATGACCTATTTTTACACCTAACTCGGCTGGGTACCTTGTACGTTAAGGAACCGGTTATTAATGTTGCAAATCTTTACTGATTTTTTTGTAATAAACGTAATTTATTTATATCGGCATACCAGGTAAAAATTTCGCTATTAATACAATAATTGCCGCTAAGAATACCGCTTTAATAATGAATAAAACAATAATTGGAATTGATGCTTTCAACTTACTTAATCCAGCTGTAACTTGTAATCCGAGCCAAATTAAAACTAAATTCCATACATAGAATACTTCAATTGTATTACCAATTCCGTATGCAAATGTACCTTCCGCAAATAATACCCCTAAACTCGTATATTGAGTCGTTCCAACCCCCAAGATTAGACTTAAAATTGTATTAATAAGTCCACCAATAATAAGAACAATGTTTGTATATACTACAATATTCAACAAGGTTTTGTAAGGCGTATCATTACCAAAGAACATCATGAATATTTTATAAATTGCTGCTATAAATAGTGTTCCAACCATTGCACCAGCAAAGCTTGATCCAATTCCAGAAATAACTTCTGATGTAAGTGAACTTTGTCCAGCAAGTTCACCAAATTCTTTTTTCATTTTAACCATCTCAGGTGAAGTATACATAACATACGCACTTAAACCACCTAGTAGCCCTTGTAACAGTGCTACTAAGAGGAACATACCCCAAACTTTCTCGCTCGTCCTCATTCTCTCAAACTGTAAGCCAGGAGAAGTAATCATTCTAAATAAAGAGGGCTTCTCTCCACCCACTTTTTGCGTATTCAAATTTGCTTCCACTATAACGCCTCCTTCTATGTATATAACCCGTTTTAACGGGTAATTCACACCCTTTTAAGTTAGAGGTTACGAACTACCCACTAGAACTGTAATATGTAGTAAAGAGTTTTCTCTCTACTACAATAGTAATTTACTCATAACGAAGTGCTTCAATTGGATCTAATTTTGCCGCTTTGTTCGCTAGAATTAATCCGAAAATCATACCTAACGTCATAGAGAACAATACGCCTCCAACGAAAACTTCCCAAGAAACGAGTGGTGGCTATTTTGCAAACGTGGAAACAATATATGCACCACCATAACCAAGCCCAATTCCTATCAATCCACCAAGAAGCGTTAACATAACTGCATCAATTAAGAATTGTAATTAATTTTCATTTCCCATTTTTCGAAGTAGTAACCTTTCGACTAGTACATAGAGCGCAATAGGCAAAATAATGGCAAGAACGACAAAAGTTTGGTTTTTACCACCTTGGAAAAATTCTTTCGTTTGTGGAATCCTTAATAATAAACCGAAGATTCCTAAAGTGATAACAAAAGTAAGACCTCCAAAGAATTCTCGTTTCTTTTTGAATATAACATAAACGGTAGACACGATTAAAATAACTAGAATGGCAATCCAATCAAATGGGGCACCAATTTTTACAATTCCCTGTTTCGGTGTATACAGCTGAATAAGGAAGAATACGCCAAATGGAATCATTGCCATTATCCATACTACGAAAAATTTAATTAACTTTGGTAATTGCGTTTTCATATATATACTCAGATGTAACAATTTAAAAACACCATAAATTAATGCAACAGAGAATATCCCATTCAACAATATAACAAATACATTTACTTGTAATGATGGGGCTGTAAAACTACCGATAATGACGTAAAACGTACTAATTAAAAGAACCAAACCACTTATTTTAAAAATCGATTTCCATGAAGGTTTATCAAATTGCTTTGTCAACTGATCGACGATTTCTTTCGGGTTTTTACCGAAATACTCTTCTGCCGATTCACCGTGCTTTTGCGCTTCTAAAATATCTTGTAATATCGACATTAAATGTCGTTCTGTTTCTAATTCTTCATAGAAAAAACCAAATGTTCGCATATACAGTAAAATATCTTCATAGTACACTTTATTTTCTGGGGACAGCTGTTCTCTAAGCTTGTTATTTTTCTCCACTAATTGTTTAGCTGTATTATTTTTCATCTGATTCACTCTCCACTTCTTTCAAAACCCGATTCACTTTTACAATTAATGAACTCCATTGTTCTTCAAAACCCTCTAATTGTTCTTCTCCTTCATGTGTAATAAAGAAGTATTTCCTATTCGGTCCATCTGGTGATGTGAGCTCCTTACTTTTAATTAACCCTTGTTTTTCTAATTTTTGCAGTAGAGGATAAATCGTTCCACCTACTATTGTTGTAAACCCATAATCACGCATCATTTGTACAAGTTCATAACCGTATACTTGTTGTTGTTTAATAATAGATAGCACGCAACCTTCAAGTATACCCTTTAATAATTGCGTCTCCTTCATTTATTCACCTCACTAACTTGTAATACATATTAGTTATATATATTATATTATTCAACAACTAGTTTGTTAAGCATACTAGTTAAATATACTGTATCATACAACAACTAGTATGTAAAACCTACTAGTTGTTGTATGATAGCTTTTTTTGGATAAATGTCTGGAGTTTTTTCTTCAATTAAAGGATGATATTATGAAATAGGACTTAGATTTTTTGGTTTTGGTGCAAAGGCTTTGAAGTATATGAAAATGGTCTATCAAACTTGGACGAACTGATAGTACTACTCTATAAAAGGTGCGTGATCAGTATGGAAAAGGAGAATATATTTAAGTAAAAACATTATTAACCGGACATCATTTTGTTAACTGTACGTTGGTACCTACGGTGCAACTTAAGCTTTCGTGATTTGGTGGAAATGATGGGGAACGAGGATTAATCATTGCCCATACAACATCATGCGCTGGGTACATCAATATGGACCTGAATTGAATGTGCGAATTCGAAAATATTTAAAATAAACGCATGATTCCTGGAGAGTGGATGAAACCTACGTAAAAGTGAAAGGTCATTGGATGTATTTGTATCGAGTTGTAGATTCCAAAAGAGACACCATTGATTTTTATCTGAGTCAAACAAGAAATCACAAGGCTGCAAAGCGCTTTTTTAATAAGGCTTTGCGGTCTTTTCATGTTTCAAAGCCCCGTGTCATCACAGTAGACAAAAATCCATTCTATTCGATGGCCATTGCTAAGTTGAAGAAAGAGAAAAAGATACCTAATGGTATCCCGATCAGACAAGTAAAATATCTAAATAACATTGTAGAACAGGATTATCGTTTTATTAAAAAACGCGTGCGCTTGATGTTAGGGTACAAGTCATATAAAACTGCAACTTTTATACTAATTGGTATTGAAGCTAAGCATATGATGAGAAAGGGACAGATTGATTTACAAAACTAGTCTGTCCAAAATCAGAAAAATTTCATTCATCAAGTGTTTGGACTTATAACATAAGGTATAATTCCATTAGCATTAGGAAGCTGCTGTTAGTTTGTTCGTTGTTACATATTTGCATCAGAACCTCTGTGATTTTCCTCATTTTCTTTTCCTAAGGTGCAGCTTCACTTATTATAAAGTTGGATTTTTCACAAAATAAATGTTAAATCGAGTTTACATTTTGTTAAGTTTAGGATACAGTACAGGCAGGGGGGATGAACTTGACCATTTTTAACAAAGTAAAGGAATTAAGAGCTCGTTTTAATTTCACACAAAGTGTATTAGCTGAAAAAGTTGGAGTGACGAGACAAACGATCGCTGCGATTGAAAAGGGGGACTACGTTCCTTCATTGTTACTAGCATTGACAATTTGTGATGTGTTCCAGTTAAAGATGGAAGATGTGTTTGTTTTAAATAAGGAGGGGGAAGAGGATGAATAGAATTGGCTTTTCTTATATGGGGTAGTGACAGGGTTGCTGTCATAGACCGCAAAGTAAAAACACTGAGATTTATCACCTCTGTATTTCTTCAAGTTTTCTTTGATTGATTGCTCGATAAAGAGAGCCTTGTGATATGCCAGTTCCTTCTACAATTTCTTTAATTGAGTATTCTTTACTGTCATACATGCGTAATGCAATCGAGAGCTTTTCTTTTTCTAATTTTGGCCTGCCTAACTTTTTTCCACGCTTCTTACTTGCTTCTAATCCTTCTTTTACTCGTTCTGCAATCAAATTTCTTTCTAATTCTGCGATAACACACATCATTTGCAACATAGCTTTCCCTGTAGGAGTTCCTGTATCCATATTCTCTTTCAATGATATAAATTGAATTCCTATTTCTTCGAACTGTTGAATAATACTTAGAATATCTAATGTTTTACGTCCTAAACGTGAAATACTTTCAACTACAACAGTATCTCCTTTTCTTATCACATCAAACAAATTTATAAGACCTTGTCTTTCTCGGATTGTTCCAGTGAATTTTTCTTGAATGACTTTTTCACATCCGTATTCAGTAAGTGAATGGATTTGACGATCTAAATTTTGATCGAGAGTAGATACGCGTGCATAACCAATAATCATTTGCTTCCTCCTGTACAACCATATACTTTCATTGTACCGAAGGTTCATTTATTGTAAAGGTATTTGGTAATACTTTTGGTAACTATTTTTTGTAACCTGAAAAACCTTATAAATATAGAAATATAAGTAGGATGAGAAATGTTACAAAAATATTGGTTTTTGGTAATGGAAGAAATCATTTCAATAGCTCTTTCAACACTTCTAATTCATATTCCTTAATGTGAATTTCTTTTTTAATTTGTTCTTTTTCCTATTTTTCCGTAATCACTCTATGCATGTACTACTAAGAGCGATGATATTCACGTTCATAACTATAGCAAACTAAATCTTCACATATTTAATCTATCTACATTTGCATTCCATATTTCGATAACGGCTGAAACATTCAGAATTTATAATATTTACATATTAGTCATTACGATATGTGAGGAGGTAAAAAATGAATACTTTCAAATTCACACTGTTAATACTCTTAACAACATTTTTAATGGGCTCTTCTTTTGCTGTAGGTAAAATAGGTTTGTCTTA
The DNA here is from genome assembly GCF_003315125.1 of Bacillus sp. DB-2. Taxonomy (NCBI): domain Bacteria; kingdom Bacillati; phylum Bacillota; class Bacilli; order Caryophanales; family Bacillaceae; genus Bacillus; species Bacillus sp. DB-2. The sequence continues at coordinate 233,091 of NZ_QNRN01000010.1, forward strand.
TTCATCACCGCTGTTATTAGCAGCATTGCGTTTCACACTTGCCGGATTGATAATGGCAGCAATCGTAATCATGTTAAAAAGACCTCACCCAACATCTAAAGGACAGTGGATAAAGATGTTTATTATTGGTACTTTCCAAACAGCTGGTGTTATGGGATGTATTTTCTTGAGTTTACGGACCATTACAGCGAGTGAATCCTCAATTCTTACATTTACTAATCCTTTACTTGTTGTTGTATTCAGTACCGTTTTTTTACAAGCACGTTATAAACTTTATCAATGGATTGGTGTTCTTTTAGGGTTAGTAGGGGTAGGTATTACAATGGGAGCACAAATTGAATTTAAGATTGGCATTCTTTTTGGAATCTTTTCTGCCGTTTTTTGGGCAATTTCAACATTATTAGTTAAAAAATGGGGATCATCTTTCGATACGTGGGTTCTATCCGCTTATCAGATGTTTTTTGGTGGATTACTACTTTTACTTGCTAGCTTTATTCTTGAAAAGCCAGTCTTCACTTTGAGCGCTAATTCATTGTTCAGTTTATTATGGTTAAGTATTATGTCTTCTATTGTTCAATTTGCTGTTTGGTATTACCTTCTACAAAAAGGGGATCCAGGAAAAACAAGTGCTTTTTTGTTTTTAGCGCCTTTCTTCGGTGTATTATCTGGTTGGTTATTATTAGGGGAAAAGTTATACCCTTCAATCATAATTGGTGGCTTGTTTATAATTATTGGAATCTATCTTGTAAATAGAAATTTTCAACAGAAAAATAATCTAGTTAAAAATAACTCAGTTTAAGCGTGAAGTAAAAATTGACTGAAGGAGGTTTATTTATGAAATATAACAACAATCCAATTGATCCTAAGGATTCAGGTGGAAATCTAAAATTTTCTAATCGTGATGCTTGGAAATATGAATCTATTTATAAATATCGCCCTTTATTTTCCTATAAGAAACTTTTCAAATCTCTTTTTAGGATTTTTAGAAAAAAACAACGTTAGGGTTATTACTAGTTACCTATATATTTGTGTTAATTGTTATTTTTTGCAAATAATGAAAACTTTTCTGTAAATGAAAAACACCATCTTAATACTGTTTAAGGTGGTGTTTTGTTATTACCCTATTATTTCAGTGCACTGTTTGTCTACAAAGGAGAGGGATTCGTTCTAATTTATATATTTATGTTGAAATGTTGTTTAAAACCTACTTTTCCTTTATCTGTGACTTTTACAGCTCGAATAGATGGAACTTGAACGATCCAACTTAAATCCAAAAAGCGTTTCATCAGTTCATTTCCTAAAGCACCGGCAAGATGATGATGACGTTCACTCCAGTCTATACATGCATGAGAAAATGATCGTCGTTTTCTTTTTAATTGACCTAAATCAATGCCGAAATCAGTAAAGAACTGTTCTCCTTTAGGTGTTACTACAAAGTTTCTTTCTTCTTTTTCCAAATAACCAGTATTCAACATTGATTCGGTTAAACCGACTCCTAATTTTCCTGCTAAGTGGTCATAGCAAGTTCTAGCTTCTCGAAGTAATTTTACTTGGCTAGATTGTTTTAACGAGCGCACTTCAGGAGGTGGAGAAATCGCAAGAAAAGATTCTAAAATGCGTGCGACTTCTTCATTAGCTAGCTGATAATAGCGATGGCGTCCTTGCTTATCAACGTTAACAAGGTTAGATTCTATTAATTTAGAAAGATGAAAACTGGCTGTTTGAGGCTTTATTGCAGCCATATAAGCTAATTCACTGGCTGTATGAAACCGGCCATCCATTAAACTTATTAGAATTGCTGCCCGTGACTTTTCTCCAAGGAGAAAGGCAACTTCCGCCACATTTGGATTTATACTCATTTTCATCAACCTTTCCGCATTCCATATTTCGATTATAGTTGAAGTGTTTATCGTTTACAATTATTTATGACAATTCAAGGAGGTAACACAATGAATACTTATTATGCAGCTATATTTACTTCTCAAAGAACAGAGCACAATTCAGAAAGATATGAAAGTATGTCAGACAACTTGGTAGAACTAGTAAAAACACAACCTGGGTTTATTAGGATTGAGAGCGTAAGAGATAACGAAGGGTATGGTATTACAATTTCTTATTGGGAATCCTTAGAAGCAATTCAAAGATGGAAAGCTAATACGGTGCATCAAGTAGCACAACAAAAAGGAAAAGAAACGTGGTACAGCCAATATAACGTGCAAATTTGTAAGGTGGTAAGAGATTATTCTTTTAAAGGAATTGATTGAGTTAGTCAATTCACCTAAAGGTCACTTGCGTCTAAAGGAGCTTGTAATTAAGCGACCTTTTTCGCTCTATCGGTGCATTTGTACAACCAGAGGAATAGAAGAATAATCAAACCGTTTTATAAAAATAAATCTATCAATATTAAAAAATGACCTCGTTTTGATCAAACTGTATTCAAAACGAGATTGTTTTCTTTATAATAAAGTCAATATTTACGAATAACTTTTAATTAAACTTTATTCTAATCCAACATTTTCAAATCCAAAGTACAATTCTATATGAGTATTTCCGTACATATAAATTTACTTTATGAAATTACAAACTTAATAGGAATCCGTTTATTCATATTAAGTTTAAATGTCCCGTAAGGATTTACATGAGTATAAAATAAAGGTGTTAATGCCCGAAAATCCTCTTGTGTCATTTTCTTTAGCCAAAATTTATCACGATCATAAAGAACTTCTTGCAACATTAAAGTGTTAATATACACTAAACAATTTTGCAATAAATGTAATGCTAGAACAGATACTTCTTGTCCTTCTAAAGAATTTGTTTGAATTTCACTGTTTTTCCCGTGAAAAATAAAACTATTCGCTGAGTTCCAGTTTTCTACGGTATTTAATCCTTCATGAATCTCTCTACGAATTTCTTCGGAATGTAAATATTCACAAAGGAAGATGGTTTTAATAGCTTTACCAAGCTCGCTTAATGCTTGGTAAGTAGGGTGCTGAACATCTTTAGTAAAACGTTTTAAAATCGACTCTGCAGATGCAGTTCCTAATCTAAGTGCAGTTGCATATTTAACGATTTGTTCATATTGTTGACGAATTAAATCCCATTTTATAGACCTAGTTAATATTGGTTGTAAACTAGAATAGGCATCTTGCATGCCAGTTTCAGGTCGATAAAGTTTTTGTGAATAAATATTTTTAAATCTTGGCATCAGTTTAAAACCAAGTAAATGGCAGAAAGCAAAAGCAACTTCACTCTGTCCATGCGTATCTACGTAGTTTTTATCCACAGACATTTCTGTGCAATGTCGTAAAACACCTTCAATCATGGCAGCCACTTCTGATGATGAACAAGATTTTAATTGAGAATAAATACAAGTAGATTTTTTATCAACATGCCAATAAATCATAACACCACGTCCACGATAACGAATGTGCCATTCTGTTAAAAGGTTTTGATCCCAGGCTCCAAACTTTTTTGAGTCTGAAGCACAAGCTGTTGTTCCTTCTCCCCAAATGTCTTTTAATCGTTGATACATAATTTGATTTACAACTTCAGCAATTGCTTTCCGAAGATTATCTTTATGAATAAATTTTTTACGGATATATAAAAGTTCACGATAACTATCAGTAGTATTTCCTGAAGAGATTCTTTTAAGACCTGTATTTGTTCCTAATCCAAATAAACAAAGGATAAGTCTTCGTTGAACAGTTTCTCTATCAAGAATTTCTCGGTCTGCAGTTGTTTTGAAATGTTTCGTGAAATTAGTAAAGAAATCCGCTTCTTTCAATACATCTAGTAGGTTTGTATTTGGCCATTTGTTTCTGATTTCGTTTTTAATTTGAGATAAATGAATAGGCTCATCCTGTTTTTCTAATGGGGAAAGACGAATCCATCCACTATTTTTGGAGAGTATACTTACCTTTTGATTATCTTTAGACAGTAACCCCTCATCTAGAAGAGAAAGCTTTTGCTTCATTTGTTCAATTAACACTGAGATAAATGGTTCTACATCAAGGGGCAATTTTAGTGCTTGAAAATGTTCGTCTTTATATTCTTCAAAATCCTGAGGTAAATCTTCTTCTGGATTGCGATATCTATTTGCTCCCTGAATCCAAATTTCTTTACACCGGAGTTTACCTCTTAAAGATTGTAAGACAGCTATTTCATAATTAATTCGATTCATCCGTCGAGTTCCATTAGTATCTGTTTCAATAATCGTATCCTTCCATTTTGGTTGAATTACACTATCGATTGGAACATCATCTTTCGAAGCAAAATATCTTTGGCCACTATTGGCATATTCTCGTATTACTTGAATAGCGTGAATAACTGGTTGATGCATTTGGTTATTAGATCGAAATTCAAGAATGTCTAATAACTGAGGAATAGCACGACGATAATGATTTCCATATGATGCATGCATTTTTATATAAACTTTCTCTCTGTATATGCGTTTATTCCGTTTCAGTTCTTGTAAAATATCTTGAAGAGTTTGAGGATCCGCTACAGAATATAAAATTTCGCTAATAATCCCGTCAGGATGATCAATCATAGCTTCTAATAGATTAATAATATATTTATTCTTGCCCTGGACTTTTTTCATTTCTTCAATAATTTCTTTATCTGTTTGTTTAATAGCTCTTTTACCGATTTTATGAGTAATATCGATAAGTAAATCCGCTAAATGGTCTGTCACTTCTGATTGTCGGTACCAAAATAATATAGATATCAGGGTGTACCGAATTGGTTCAGGATGGGCACGTAAATCAGTTAATGTTTCTGTCACAGCCCTCAATCGATATTTTTTTAATAGTTTGGAAGGTATATGTTGAAATGAATCTAATGGTATTTGAAGATGGCGAATGGCCAATAATTTTTGTATTTCTTGATGAAGGGTTTTTAAACTGGCACGACCTGGATCAGCAAGTAAATCACGAAATGTTAAAAGTTCATTTTCTTCTAACTGTTCGTCGTTATTTATATCAATAGATGATTCAAGAAAAGAATCGATTCTAGATCGAGTGGATTCTGATAAGTCGTGACATGTTGATTCAAAAAAGTTGATCTCGTAAGTGTTAATTGCTGAATCAATCATTCGATTCAAGCGACCGAGAGTAGGAGGTTCTATTTTCCATTTACGAAATTGTTCATATGCTTTTGCTCTTAAATAATCTGTGTCATGAGTAAAGTTCACTTGGTCTACCAACCATTTTTGGAATACAGGCATATCATTGGCCGTGAATTCATGAAAACCAAAAGATTCCCTTATTTGCTTTCGATGATAGGTAAAATTTCGCTCTTCCGCACCCCAACGGTAACTATCGAATAAATCTGGCGAAAGATCTAATTGTTTTGCAATATATGCAATCACTACTTTAGGTATATCCTGTTTTTTAATCGGAAATCTAGCTTCATGTTGAAAATATTTTAAAAGGACCGCAAAACCTAGGCGGCTAGCACCTGTTTTATTACCAATTAATTGTCGTTCCATCGGAACTAAAATAAAATATTCAATGAGTTCATCGTCAGTCCAGTTTCTTTTCATCATTTTTCTCCTTACTTTATTTGTCTGTTTATATTTAGTGTAAGGAAAAATTAGTAATAAAAAAAGCCTTCTTTCAGGCTTTAAATTTTATATTTCAAAAAGTTACTTTGCGGTCTATAACAGCAACCCTGTCACTACCCCTATATCATAAATGTGCTTTATACTGTGTTAGCATGTTGGACATTTGTTGAACTTTATAATGTTACTACGGAGCTAGCAAATATAATTAAAAATGAGAGAGTACCATTTGAAATATGGTTTAATGTTATACCAATTGTGCTATTATTCATTGGAAGTATCACAATTACAATTGTTTATAGGATTCAAAAGAAAAAGTACAAGAATTTATCTTACTGGATGTACCCATTATTGTTTCCTTTAGAAGATGAACGTGAAAAAGCGATTACGGAGAAAGCTTGTCGAACAACTTTTGTTTCGTTATGGTATGTGTTACCTTGTGCAGTTGGATTTTTAACTCTTTCGCCTATTATCAATGAATATCTTCCAGGATACCCGTTGTATATTATTTTTTCTATTTTCTTTATTCAAATGACTGTCTTTCACGTATCACTATACAGAAATAAACTAGTCTAAAAAGAAAGCTTCTTGCACCAGCAAGAAGCTTTCTTTTAGCTTATACTCGTACATATAGCAATATTATTTTATCTATTCTATAGAGGTGATTTTCGTTTTTAGAGATACTTTAATACCTTAAGCTGATGGATGAGTGGTGCTACCCCATCACCATCAAGTTAAGAAAAGCAAATACCCCAAAACGAAAAAATGAGCTTTTTTGTTACAAGTTAGTACAAAATTTCGTTCTGGGGGTACTATAAAATTTTAGCTTGATGGGCATGGGGTACTACCACATCGCTATCAAGCTAAGAAAAGCAAATACCTCAAAACAAAAAAATAAGCTTTTTTGTTACAAGTTAATACAAAATTTCGTTCTGGGGGTACTATAAAATTTTAGCTTGATAGCAATGTGGTAGGACCCCATAAACATGTTTCAGAATTATAATAATGCGTTAATTGCAGCTGGTATTACACCGATTAATAAGACACCCGAGATTGTGAAAGAAACCGATGAAAAATTACTTCAAATGTATGTTAATTTTTCTAATTGTTTAGGACAAGCAGCGACATCAAGGCAATTAAATGAATCTCATAATATATATAATGCAGATGTCTTTACTCTACGGTTTGGTGGTATGCTTGAATTGCATAAAAGAGCAGGACTTATTTCAACGTACGGTACTCGCAAAGTTTATACCAAACAAGGATTAGCAGAAAAATTAAAGCGTGTATATAGAGTGAATGAGGGACGTATTCCAATACGTCGTTTCAATGAATTTGGATTATATGCTAGCACACTCATGCGGTATTTCCAAACAACCAAGATAAACGAAATATGGGAAGAAATAGAGAAGGAGATTAAGCATGACAATCAAAGCTTACGGGAATAGGGAAATCAGCAAAGTAGTTTTCTCAGGAAACCCTACAGCATTATCAGTATGGCTTAAGAAACGAAATGATCGTACGAAAATACTCGCTGCACTTCCAAAAGCGTATGTGGAGCTAGGAACAAGAAAAGGATGGACACAAGAACAGATAGAGAACTGGGCTAAAGAAAATGGCCTAAAATGTGATTGGTCACAAGTAGAGGAATTATAGCGGAGACTAGATTCCACTGAAAAAAATACAAAGCATCGCAACTTTATTTCAAATATACGGTGCACTAACAATTGTTATTTTCGGAATTTAACAAATATGTTATAATTTATGTTAAGCGATGTTTCTTAAAAGTAAATGGTGGTTCAAGTTAGGGGAAGGGCACTCATACGGGTGCCTTTTTCTTTAGAAATCATTAAAGGAGAGTGCAACATGACTATTATCAACTTGGATGATTTTCGAAAACAAAAAGAAAAACAAGTGGTGACGATACCAATCATTGAACGGATATACAAAGAAGATGGCGAGGTTAGGATTGAAGTATCTGGAGAACGAAAAGTTTCTAAAGCCTGGTTAAACAGACACGATAAGCAAGTATAATATGTCACTAAAGAAAAAGGACCTGATATGAATATCAGATCCTTTTTCACTATGTATAATTATTTCACTGCTTCTTTTAATTCTTTTCCGGCTTTAAATGCAGGTGCTTTAGATGCAGCGATTTGCATTTCTTCACCTGTTTGTGGATTACGTCCTGTACGTGCAGATCTTTCACGCACTTCAAATGTACCAAAACCAATAATCTGTACTTTCTCTTCATTTGCAAGAGCATTTGTTATAGCATCTAATACAGCTTGTGTTGCTGCAGCTGCATCTTTTTGTGTAAGTTCTGCTTTTTCTGCTACCATTTTTGTTAATTCGGTTTTATTCATTTTTGCACCTCTTTGAATGTAATAAGAGATTATTATAACGTACCTACGTTTCTGATGTAAATAAGATATATAGAAAAAGCTCTAGCAAGAGCTAGAGGCAATTCTGTGTGATAGTAGTACCAAGGAAACTAATCTCAGCATACAGTTAACATTTAGATGTTTATATTAAGAAATATAAAGCGGTGTTTCAGAGTATATGTCTGTTGCTGCATATTCTAAATTTAATAATATCCTTCCAAACTTATTTCATTTTAGAAGGATATTTCCAATCTTTTTCTGTTCCTGCTTTTGGAGTAGACTTAGACGTTTTTTGAGGAAGGGTTTGTTTCTCTATCTTATCCAATCGCTCTTCTACTTTTTCTATTGCTTCTTTTGTTTCTTTCAGCTCTAATTTAATTTCCGTCAACAAACGCAATATAGCGTCTCCTTTTGTCATTTTCAAAGCCAAGCACCCCTTCATATATTCGTTCAAAAGAGTTTATATAGTTAGCATTTTACCATATCGAGCTTAATACAAAAACCAAGTATTGATGCCACAAAGAAAAGACACTCTCCTTTGAGTGTCTTTTCTCCAACTTGAACCATCTTAATTTTAATAACATCCACTTCTTCTTACAATTACAAATATATCAGCTATCTTTCAAATCACATTCATTTCACCATATTTCTCTATAAAAATTTTTGAGAAATATGATATATAACTATTGTGAACTACCCGCCACTTAACGTCCTAACGGACTGTTTGAAGTGGGGGCTTCTCGGTTAGTCGTTACTTTTGATAGCTAACGAATTCGTCCTAAGACAGCCGAGCTAACTCCCTTGTTCCAAAGGTTATTTTATTGCTATTTACGCTAACACTAATAGACGTATTGCTTCATTTTTGATATTGATAGCTGCGTTATAATCTCTATCGAGATTTACACCGCATATACAAGAATATACTCGTTCAGACAATGACATATTTTTTACATTTCCACAACTGCTACATGTTTTTGTGGAAGGAAACCATTTGTCTATTTTCATAAGTTGTTTTCCTTGTTCGTATAGTTTATAAGCTAAAAAAGAAGTGAACATTCCCCAACTATTGTCAGCGACACTTTTTCCAAAATGAAGTGCTTGCGACATTCCTTTCATGTTTAGATCTTCAATAGCTACAACATCAAAATGAGTAGCCAACTCTTTAGACTCATGATGAAGGAAATTCTTACGTTGGTTAGCTACTTTCTCATGTAACTTAGCTACACGAATACGTTGTTTATTCCAACGCTCAGAACCTTTATTGCGTCTTGCTAATACTCGTTGTGCCTTTGCTAATCGGTCTAACATTTCACGATAGAACTTAGGATAATTGGCTTTCTCATCCTCAGAACTAACGTATAATCCATCCATCGCAAAGTCTAATCCAACAACTGTTTCTACTTCTTTTTGTACAATCTCTTTTTCGTATTCA